>NZ_JBFTZN010000534.1:0-1695 GCF_056406775.1 Allobosea sp. P1_A7 | reverse complement strand
CTCCGACACGTAGTCGTCAAGATACTCGGGAAGCAGGACACCCTGCCGACGGTCTTCACTCTCAACGAAGCGCTTCATCTAAGCTCCCGGAGCATCACCTCCAGGAATCCTAGCCGACTCGGCTCTTTTCACACAGCCTCCACCCTTCTTAGACCATAGCGAGGTCCGCTTTGCGGCACGCTCGCCGATGTCAACTATCGGGCGAGCACCTTATCTCCGCTCTCGACCGACCCAGAGCCGACTCGGCTCGCGTCTAGTGCAATGTCCGGAATCGGGCGGTGAGCAGTCAGGCGAGCAGGGCCCGCTGGGTAATGCAAATCGAAGCCTTGGCGCCGCGCCTCCCAGCGCTATATTCATTGCACTACAGCGATTCTGACAGGCCCCCATGACCGACGCATCCGTAGCGGCGACAACGCCGCGCTCGCGTTCCGGAGCATTCGCCGGCGGTGCTCTCATCGGAACGCTAGGCGGGCTGATCGGACTTGGCGGTGCCGAATTTCGCCTTCCCTTGCTTATTGGCGCATTCCGATTTGGCGCGCTCGAAGCGGTCATCCTCAACAAGGCAATGAGCCTGGTGGTGGTTGCATCCGCTCTTCCCTTTCGGGCCGGCACGGTTCCCGCAACAGAGGTCGCGGCACATTGGCCCGTTATCCTCAATCTACTTGCAGGCAGCCTTCTCGGTGCCTGGTTTGGTGCTGGCTGGGCTACGAAACTGCCGCCCGGTTCGCTCTATCGCGTCATTGCGTTGCTGCTGGTCGCCATCGCGGCCGTGTTGCTGGTCGGCCATGACACATCCTCTCATGGCGCAGCGCTAACCGGTGCAGCGCAGCTTATCGCTGGAATCGTGGCGGGGTTCCTAATTGGCGTCGTAGCTTCTCTTATGGGAGTGGCTGGCGGTGAGTTGCTCATTCCAACCTTGGTCCTGTTGTTCGGCGCCGACATCAAGCTCGCCGGCAGCCTGTCGCTTGCGGTGAGCCTCCCGACGATGATCGTCGGTTTCACGCGCTACAGTCGGGATCAAAGCTTTTCGGTCATAGCCAGGAACAAGACATTCCTGGTGATTATGGCTGCGGGTTCTGTCGTTGGCACCTTCATTGGTGGTCAGTTGCTGGGCTTCGTTCCTAGCAGGGTGCTGCTTCCGGGGCTCGCACTTATCTTGCTGGTCTCCGCAGTGAAGGTATGGAGGCACCACTAACGAGGACGGCTGGGTACGCCCGCTCGGGCCGGTTGCGAGCGTTCAGCCCGAGGGATCGGCACGTCCGCCTTCCACCCACCCTAAACGGTCGTTTGTGATGGCTGCTTCGGGTAGCTCGGATCGGACCTCGGGCTACGCACCGCGCCTTTATGGTTGATCTCAGTGGCGCTCCCTGACGGATCCGAGTGCGACCGCGAGCGCTTCAAATAGAATCGCATTCGCCAAGGGCTTCGAAAGAACGGCAACGATGTCAGTGGCCAGAGACAGTTCGCGGATCCTGTCTCCCTGTGCCGTGATGATGATCGTCGGAATATGGACGTCGCCCCTGAGTAATTGATGGTGAAGCTCGATGCCGGTCATGTCGGGCATCTGCACGTCAAGGATCAGGCAGGCAGGCGGCCCTTCGGGCAATGCCTTCAGAAATTCGCGGGCTGAGTTGAAGATCTTCGTCTCAAACCTGCGAACCCTCAGCGTCCGGCTCAGGGACTTCAGTACGGACG
>NZ_JBFTZN010000533.1:0-1713 GCF_056406775.1 Allobosea sp. P1_A7 | reverse complement strand
CCCTATTCCTACAAGCTCACCGCCTTCGTCGTCTCCGGCATGGGGGCCGGGCTCGCCGGGGCGCTGATGGCCAATTACCTGCGCTTCGTCAGCCCCGACATGCTGCACTGGACCAAGTCGGGCGAGCTGATGATCATGGTCATCCTCGGCGGTGTCGGCACGGTCCTTGGCCCGCTGTTCGGCGCGGCTGCGCTCGTCATCCTGGAAACCGTGCTCACCGCCTGGACCGAGCACTGGCAGCTCATCCTCGGGCCTGTCCTGCTGTTCGTCGTCCTGTTCACGCAGGGCGGGCTCAGCGCGCTCTTCAACCGCGTCGGAAGGGTCGGGAGTTGACGCAGCCCCTGCTTTCCGTACGCAACCTGCAGAAGTGCTTTGGCGGACTCGTAGCCACCGACAAGGTCGATCTCGACGTGGTCGAAGGCGAGGTCCACRCCCTGATCGGCCCGAACGGCGCGGGCAAGACCACGCTGATCACCCAGCTCTTCGGCGAGCTCTCCCATGACGAGGGCGAGATCCGCCTGGACGGCGAGGATATCGGCCGGCTGCCGACGCCGCAGCGCGTCCGTCGCGGCCTCGCCCGCACCTTCCAGATCACCCATCTGCTGCCGGACTACACCATGCTCGACAATGTCGCGCTGGCCGTGCAGGCTCATGAAGGGCACAGCTTTCACTTCTTCGCCAATGCCCGCCGCGACGAGGCGCTGCGCGCCAGGGCACGGCAGCATCTGGCGGCGGCCGGCCTGGCGGCGCGCGCCGAGGTGAGAGTCGCCGATCTCTCCCATGGCGAGCAGAAACAGCTCGAATTCGCGGTGGCGCTCGCCTGCGAACCGCGCCTTCTCCTGCTCGACGAACCAATGGCCGGCCTCGGCCATGCCGAGAGCGAACAGATGGTCGCGATGCTCCGGGCCCTGAAGGGGCGCGTCACCCTGCTGCTCGTCGAACACGACATGGACGCGGTCTTCGCGCTGGCGGACCGGATCTCCGTGCTTGTCTATGGCCGCGTGATCGCGACCGGGACGGCCGCCGAAATTCGCGACAACCCGGATGTCCGCATCGCCTATCTCGGCGAGGGAGACGCCTGATGCTGAGCGTACGCAACCTGCAATCGGCCTATGGCGCCAGCCAGGTCCTCTTCGACGTCGCGCTCGACATCGCGGAGGGCGAGGTCGTGACATTGCTCGGCCGCAACGGCATGGGCAAGACCACCACCGTGCGCTCGATCATGGGCCTGCTCCCGCCGAAGGCCGGCGAAGTCCGGTTCGGGGGCCGCGCCGTATCGGGCAGTCCGCCGGAGAAGATCGCCCGCTGCGGCATCGGCCTGGTGCCGGAAGGCCGGCAGGTCTTCCCTACGCTGAGCGTGCGCGAAAACCTCGTCGCCACCGCATCGAACCGGCTGAAGCGTGCACAGCCCTGGACGCTCGAACGGGTCTATCGCCTGTTCCCGCGCCTTGAGGAGCGCGCCGGGCAATCGGCGCGGACCCTGTCAGGCGGCGAACAGCAGATGCTCGCAGTCGGCCGGGCGCTGATGACCAATCCGAAGCTGCTGATCCTCGACGAGGCGACGGAGGGTCTCGCGCCGGTGATCCGCGCCGAGATCTGGTCCTGCATCGAGGTGCTCAAGGCGCAGGGCCAGTCCATCCTGCTGATCGACAAGAACATCAACGTGCTCAAGCGCATCGCCGATCGCCACTACATCCTCGAAAGGGGCCGCAC
>NZ_JBFTZN010000532.1:0-3393 GCF_056406775.1 Allobosea sp. P1_A7 | reverse complement strand
GACCTATGCCTGGGTCAATGCCTGCGAGAAGCTGACCTCCCATGCCTATTACAAGCTGAACTTCGTCGGCCGGCAGGCCCATGAGGACATCCTGGCCGAGTTTCCGCACGCGAACTGGTACCACCGCCCTGGCGTGCTGCAATGGCAGAATGCGGAGGCCGAAGCCGGCGCACGCGACGGCACCGACCCGCTGGTGAAGCTCAGGCAGCTGATCGACTGGGGCTACCCGGCCGAGTTGCTCAGCCTGAAGGAGGTTCGCGAGCTCGAGCCGGAGATCGACCCGGATGTGATCGGCAATGCGCCGGTGATCTACTACCCCCGGGATGGTTGGCTCGATGCCGTGCCCTATGCCGGCGCGCTCGTCACTGCTGCGCAGGAGCGCCATGGTGCGAGGCTCGTCAACGCCAAGGTCTCGGGACTGCTGGTCAGCGGCGGGCGCTGCGATGGCGTGGAGATCGCGGGCGGCGATCCGATCCATGCCGATATCGTCGTGAACTGTTCGGGACGCTGGTCCAACGAGGTCGCCAACCGGAGCGAACATCAGGTTCCGCTCGCACCGACGGTCGGCCTGGTCGCCTACACCCCGCCGGCGGGGGTGACGCTGCGCAGTGCCTTGCGCACTCCCCTGCTCAATATGCGGCCCGATGGCGGCGGCAGGTTCCTGCTGCGCTCGAACGAGCTTGACCGGCTGGTCGCTGCCGACGCCGCTTCGCTGCCGACGCATCCCCAGGCTCAGGAGCTGCTCGCCCGGGCCAAGACGACGATCCCGGCCCTGCGCTCCGTCGAGGTTGAGGCCGTTCGCATCGCGATCCGGCCGATCCCGCGTGACACGCTCTCGGCTGTCGGGCCGGTCCCGGGGCTCGACAACTACTATGTCGCCGTCACGCATAGCGGCGTGACGCTCGGCGCCTTCCTCGGCGAAGCCATCGCCGACGAAGTCGTGCGCGGCCGCACCCGCTCCGAACTGGCCGAGTTCCGGCCGGCCCGCTTCTTCAACTGACGACCCGACGAGGACAGGACATGAAAACCGCCATCATGGGCGCAGGCGCGATAGCCTATGCGAGCGCAGCACTGCTGATCCAGAACGGTCATGAAGCCCGGCTGTGGTCGCCATCCGGCCGCCGCACCGCAGCGCTCGCCCAGGGCCAGACGCTGCGCAGCGAAGGGGTCGTCGCCGGGGAGTTCAAGCCGACCATCGCCGCGGATTGCGCTGCCGCGCTGGCAGGGGCGGATGCGATCCTGATCGCGCTTCCCGCGAACGGCCATAAGGCGGTGATGGACGCCATGGCGCCGCATCTCGTCTCGGGCCAGACGGTCGTGATCAGCTCGCACGCCTCGCTGGGCGCGATCTATCTGGCACGATTGATCGCGGATCGCGGGCTCGATGTCCCGGTCGTGGCGTTGAGCACGACGGTGCTGCGCGCGCGCCAGACGAGCGACACCTCCGTGAAGATCGCGACGCTGCGCGGCAAGGTCGATATGTCGACCCTGCCGACGGAAGCCGCCGAGCGCGGCCTCACTATCTGCAAGGCGCTGTTTGGCGACCGTTTCCGCGCGATCTCGAATGTGCTGGCCGTGGCGCTGAGCAACGTCAATCCGCAAAGCCACATGGCGCTGGCCCTCTGCAATTTCACGCGCATGGAGAAGGCCGAGGCCTGGGGCCAGAGCGAGCACATGACGATGGCCGTCGGGCGGTTGTGCCGAACGCCTCGCCATCGCGGCGGCGTTCGGCGTCGAGGTCCGCACCATGCGCGAGCATTATTCCCTGACCTATGGGCTTCCCGATGCAGCCCTTGGAGAGACCGCGAAACTGCTGGCAGCCAGCCAGGAGCCGACRCTCGGGCCGGCCACGATAGACACGCGCTATACACTCGAGGACGTGCCGTTCGGGCTCTCGCCCCTGGTCGCACTCGGACGCCTATGCGGGGTCGCGACCCCTTTGCACGAGGCCGGCCTCCAGATTTTCTCGGCGCTTTACGGTCGCGATCTCGCCGCGGAAAACGATATCCTGCCGGCGCTGATGGCCCGCCAGCTCACGCGAGAATCACTCATTGCAATGACGCGCTGACGAGGAGCCTGGAGAGGGCGCTCAAAGGTCGGTGCTCTGGGGTAGGATCACCAGGTCCCGGATGGTGACGTTTCGCGGCCGGGTCAGCATGAAATGCACGGCCTCGGCGACCTCCTCGGCTTCGATCAGGCCGCCCCTGGCTCGTTCCGCTTCAAGCTTCTCCTGCGGCCAGTCGGCGATGAGGGCGGTCACGACCGGACCCGGCAGGACTGCCCCGACGCGCAGTCCGTGCGGAATGACCTGGCGCCGCAGGGTATGAACGAAGGCCTGCACCGCGTGCTTGGAGGCGGTGTAGATCGGCTCCCACACCACGGGCACAATGCCGGCGATAGAACTGGTGACGAGAATATCGCCCGTCTTGCGCGCGATCATATGTGGGAGCACCGCATGGATGCTGCGGAATACGGCGTTGATATTGAGATGCAGCATGCGATCCCAGGCGTCGGGATCGCCCTCGCTGACCGACCCGCCGACATAGGCTCCGGCATTGGCGTGGAAGATGTCGAGCTCTCCGGCCCGCTCGAGGATCTGCGACATCATGCCGGAGACGGAGGCCGGATCGGCCAGGTCCACGACGAGCGGTATGGCCTCGGCGCCGAGAGACTCGGTGACACGGCCCAATGCTTCACTGTCGCGATCGACGAGAACGACGCGCGCGCCAGCCGCCAGCRGCCGTTTCGCGCAGGCCAGTCCGATCCCCGATGCGGCGCCGGTAATCGCGGCGACCTTTCCGGCCAGTTCCTGAGTCACGTCATCGCCTCCGACACGGCATGATCTTTCGTCTCCTGCAGCAGATCGCGCGCCGCGCGTGCGGCTGCCTGCAGCGTTTCAAAGGCAGCAAAGCGCCTGTCGTGTAACCGGGCGATGTCGCCGCCGACCGGTGCGAAGACACTGGCGCCCGGTGCCATCTCGACCATGGCTTGCGCGAGGTCCTGGAAGTTTCCGGCCGCCGTCGCACCAAGCATCGCGGATCCGAGAAGGACGGGGTCGACATCCTCGGGAACGAGCACGGGCAATCCGGCACAATCAGCGAGCATTTGCCGGATCAGCGGAGCGCGACCGGCGCCGCCGCTGAGCACGATCGCATCGATCGTTGCGCCCTTGGCGCGGCTGACCTCGATGATCTGCCGAAGGCCGTAGCCGATGCCCGTCAGCCCGGCGACATAGAGCGCGACGAGATGGTCCAGATCGCGCTCCATGCCCAGGCCGGCGATCAAGGCCCGCGCCTGCGGATCGGCATGCGGCGATCGGTTCCCGAGAAAATCCGGCACGACGACGAGACCCTTCGCAAGACGTGCAGCCTCCGAAGGGTCGGCGGCGCTCGT
>NZ_JBFTZN010000531.1:0-1732 GCF_056406775.1 Allobosea sp. P1_A7 | reverse complement strand
CGCTGGGCGACCGGCGGCTATTGGGGCGGCAACATCAACTGGAACAACAACAACATCAATATCAACCGCGATCGCGTGACGCACTGGCAGCACAATCCGCAGCATCGCCAAGGGGTCAGATACGGCAATTCGCAGGTTCAGCAGCGGTTTGCGAACACCTCRCGYCCGGGCAGCGACGGACGCATGGACTTTCGCGGGCGGGACGGAAAYCAGGCCCGCCCGGACCGGCCCGATCGCCCCAACRCCGGAGCTGGCAACCGGCCGGATCGCGGGCAGGGGGCCAATCGGCCTGACCGACCCAATGCCGGCAATCGCCCCAATGCCGGCGCCGGTGCWGCGCGTCCCGATCGCGGSGCAGGGAACCGTCCTGCCACCGCCGACCGCGCGCGCCAGAACCGCCCGAATGCGCAAAGGCCGGCGCAGCGGCCGGCGCAGGCCARTCGCCCCGGCGGCGGCAACGTCAATCGGGCGGCTGGTCCGCGCCGCGACAATGCCTTCGGCAACATGCAGCCCGGCAGGGCCGCCAATCTGCAATCCCAGCGCGGACAGGCAAGCTTCGCTCATGCCGGAGCGCGGATGGGCGGCGGCGGGTTTGGCGGCGGACCCAGAGCGGGAGGCGGCGGGTTTGGCGGCGGCGGGGCACGCATGGGCGGCGGCGGTGGCGCGCGCATGGGTGGCGGCGGTGGGCGTGGAGGCGGCGGTCGYGGGGGCGGCGGTGGGCGGCGTTCCGACATCGCGCTCAAGGATCATATCGTCGAGCTCGGCCGGCTTCGGAATGGCATCGGCTTCTACCGGTTTGCCTATCGGGGCAGCGACAGGCGCTATGTCGGCGTGATGGCGCAGGAGGTCCAGGAGGTCGCGCCCGACGCCGTGACACGGGGCGCCGATGGTTTCCTGCGTGTCTATTACGAGCGCATCGGGGTGCGGTTCCAGACCTACGATCAATGGCTGGCATCCGGCTCGCACGTACCGACCGGAACCATCCGCCATGAATGTGCGGCGACGGCACTATGCCGYGCCACTGTCCCGGAGATGTCCGGAGGTATGCTGCCATGATGCACCTCAACCGGATYCGTCGGCGATGGCTGAGCCTCGCAATCGCGGCTGCCACCTTGGYCGGGATCTCCGCAGCCAGCGCGCAACAGCGCTTCAAGACRCCCGAGGCGGCCGCCGYAGCCCTTGTGGAAGCCGCCCGCACCAGCGAGACCGGCCCGATGCTCGGCGTTCTCGGGCTCAAGGGGCGCGACATCGTCTTTTCCGGCGACGAGGTCGCCGACGCGGCGGACAGGGAGCGCTTTCTCTCSGCCTATCAGGCCAAGCACCAGGTCRCGGTCGACGGCGACAAGGCGACATTGCTCGTYGGTCAGAATGACTTTCCGTTCCCGATCCCGATCCTGCGCAAGGACGGGGAGTGGCGGTTCGACACMGAGGCCGGGCGCAAGGAAATCCTGTTCAGGCGCCTCGGGCGCAATGAGCTCGATGCGATCCAGGTCAGCCTGGCCTATGTCGACGCCCAGAACGACTATGCGAGCAAGGACAGAACCGGCGCCGGGCCAGGCTCCTATGCCCAGCGGGTCGCGAGCCGCCCGGGTAAGCGCGACGGCTTGTTCTGGGCGACCGGGGCAGGAGAAGAGGCCAGTCCGCTKGGCGCTCTCGCCGCGCAGGCCGAGCGCGAAGGCTACAAGGGCGGGCAGGGCAAGACGCCCTATCACGGCTACTACTACAAGATCCT
>NZ_JBFTZN010000530.1:0-1740 GCF_056406775.1 Allobosea sp. P1_A7 | reverse complement strand
GACTTCAGGTCGAGCAGCGCCTTCTTGATGGTGCGCAGCGGGACCGCGCCATACATCGAGAATTCCGCCATCGGGAACGCTTCGACATAGAAGGGCTGAGCCCCGCTCAGCACCAGCCCGTAATGGTGCGACTTGTGGCAGTTGCGGYCGAGGATCACGATATCGCCGGGAGCGACCAGCGCCTGCAGAACCATCTTGTTCGAGGTGCTGGTTCCGTTGGTGACGAAGAACACGTGCTCGGCGCCGAAGGCCCTCGCAGCCATGTCCTGTGCCCGTTTGATGTTGCCCGTGGGCTCCAGCAGGCTGTCGAGCCCGCCCGTTGTCGCGCTGCTCTCCGCCAGGAAGAGGTTGATGCCGTAGAACTGCCCCATGTCGCGGATCCAGGGCGAGCGGAAAACAGATTTGCCACGCGCGATCGGCAGCGCGTGGAAGGTGGCGATCGGTCTTTGCGCATAGCGCTTGAGATTGTCGAAGAAGGGKGTCTCGAAGCGSGCCTGGATGCCCTCCAGCAGYGAGAGATGGAGTTCGAGCGGCTCCTCGATCTGGTACATGACCCGCCGGATCATGGCTGCGCGGGGATCGCCGGCGAGCTTTTCCACCCGGCGATCCGACAGAAGGTAGATGTCGAGTTCCGGCCGGATCGCCTTCAACCCCGCAGCSAGGCGCAGCGACAGGTCGGCCTCGTCCGCCTCCTGCAGCAAGGGTTGCTGGGTGGCGAGCACATTTCTCAGCACCGATGCGTCATGGCGAGAGCGCAGCGCGAAGCCCTCATAGATCGCGACCGCTGCAATGTCGGGGTTCATCACCGCGGCGCAGACAGCGTCCTCGAGACTTCCGACCAGCACGGATTCATAGATGAAGGCATCTTCCTGCCGTCGCAGCCTGCGGAACTCGCCGGCRATRTGSGGCCAYCGGGCGGGCGGCGCGGGCGATACGATCAGCAGYTCGAAATAGGGCCGATGCGTCTGGGTTTCGCCAAGTGCCGGCGGCAGCAGATCCGCGGGTTCGGGGAGGGAGAGATCGGCCGCCTGCCGTTCGCCTGCGTCATGCTTGTAGTTGCCTGTGATGATGTCGACCGAGATGCGCTTCGCAAGAGCGAGAAATCCGGCCTTGTCCTCGTTCCTGAGACGTTCGCGCAGCGCCGCGATCAGCTCCGTGCCGGGAAAGGCATGGAACTCCTCGAGCACGCCGAGGTCATCGAGGGCCTGCTCGACGGCGCCCCGCTTTGCGTCTCCTTTGGCCCAGGACCTTGCGATGGAATGAAGGTCCCGCCACCGATCATGGCGTCCGGACGGCGCGGAGAAGAAATGGTCGATCGACCGCGCATCTTTGGCAGCACTGGACATTTCCGAATCCCTCCCGGTCGGCGACCGCCTGCGGGCGTGGCCGCGCCCGCGCCATCTGGCGCAGAAAACCCCAGGCTGAGAACAGCACATCGGGGGGCGTCGGCGTATTGTCCTTAGGGACAGGTTCTTGTTGGCAGGAATTCGCTAGAATTCACGGGGTAGGTCGGAACGCATTGCGATGTCCTGCGTGGGTTAGTCGCGAATTGAGCGTGGAGGCTTTGATGATGAGCAGGCTGATCACCCTTGCAGCGTCCGTCGTAATGGCCGCCGCGGTTCTTGTCGCATCAGCTACCGCGCAGACCGTCGGAACAGCGAACTCATGCAACAAGATCAATGGCTGCATGTGGGATTTCATCTACGAGAACCAGATGATGAAGCAGAGCGGCCTATTGAC
>NZ_JBFTZN010000529.1:0-1750 GCF_056406775.1 Allobosea sp. P1_A7 | reverse complement strand
ATCCGCCTGCTCCTGGCATGGCTGAGAGTTTTTTGCGCCTTGATCCTGGCCACGCTCAGCGCCCCCGCGGCGCAGACCTCGATCACAAAGGGCCGACCGGCGTTCAGCTAAACTCACAAACCGCCAGGATCAGGTTGTTCACGACCGACAAGCTGCCGCAACCGGCATTGCCCGAAGTGCCAGGGGCCGGCCCGCGAGGCCTGGCTCGACGAGCGGCAGAAGGACCTGCTGCCGACGCCCTACTTCCACGTCGTGTTCACCGTGCCAGCCGCGATCGGGGCGGTCGCCTTCCAGAACAAGGCCGTCGTCTACGCCATCCTGTTCGAAGCCGCGCTATGGACCTTGAAGACCATCGCCGCAGATAGGCGGCATCTGGGGGGCGAGATCGGGGGAATCGCCATCCTGCACAGCTGGGGACAGGCGCTCACGCATCATCCCCATATCCATTGCCTCATACCAGGAGGCGCATTGGCGCAAGACGGCCACTGGATTACCTGCCGGCCCAACTTCTTCCTTCCCATCCATGTCCTCTCGCGCCTGTTTCGCCGCCGGTTCACCGAGCGGCTCGTCCAGGCGCATGACGCGGGCGAGCTCTCCTTCTTCGGGGATCTCCTCGCGCTGAACGGGCCCGAGACCTTCGCCGGCGTGATGGCCGAGCAACGCCGGATCAACTGGATCGTCTACGCCAAGCCGCCCTTCGGCTCGCCGCAGCATGTGCTGGCCTACCTCGGCCGCTACACCCACCAAGTCGCCATTGCCAACAGCCGCCTCGTCAGCATCGAGGATGACGCCGTCACCTTCCGCTGGCGCGATTATCGCCATGGCAACGCGGCGCGCCTGATGACGCTTCATCCAGCCGAGTTCATTCGCCGCTTCCTGCTGCACGCGCTGCCCGACGGCTTCCACCGAATCCGCCACTTTGGCTTCCTCGCCAACGGCCACAGGCGCTCCAGGCTGATCCTCATCCGCCAGGCCATCGCAGAATCCGCCAACATGCCTGCGAACGACCATGACGCCGGAGGCTCGGGGGCTGCCCGTCCATCGCGCCTGGCGTTCGATCCGGCGCTTTGCCCTTGCTGCGGCGGCGCCATGCGCGTCATGGCGACCTTCCCGCGCTGCCGGCCTTGCCCGGATACCTCATGACCAGAGGCCACCGGCATCCCAGTCCCTATCCTGTTGCCCTGGGCGCCGATGTCTCGCGGGATGCAATGCCTTGCGCCCCGCTCTGTCCCGCAACCAGCAGGACAATCATCGATCGCTCCCTCGCGCCTGCGCCATCGTGGCTCCCGGCCGCGTGCGCCACGCTGCCGGCCGGGAGTGTCCGTCAGCCGGTTCCCATCAGGGCTGCGGTCGGTCCTGTCGGAGGCCCTTCGATCAGCCGCCCCCAGGCACAAAACCCATAGGCCCCCGCAGCCGGCGGCTTCGTTCAATCCGGCTTCAATGAGGTCGCGCAACGCGCCTCGCACCACGATCGCAGCCGCGCGACCTCACAGAACCCTCCAGATTCGCAGTCTCTGAAGAGGAGGCGGTGATGGCTGATTTGTTTCTTCTGAGCGAGCGCCAATCCGGGCTAGCCGCATCGCTAAGCTCAAGTCTGAAAGCCACCGAGGCTGTGTGAAAAGAGCCGAGTCGGCTAGGATTCCTGGAGGTGATGCTCCGGGAGCTTAGATGAAGCGCTTCGTTGAGAGTGAAGACCGTCGGCAGGGTGTCCTGCTTCCCGAGTATCTTGACGACTACGTGTCGGAGAACA
>NZ_JBFTZN010000528.1:0-1760 GCF_056406775.1 Allobosea sp. P1_A7 | reverse complement strand
CCATCTGATCTCCCGACCGACGCTGCGCCTCTTCCGAGCCGCGGCCGCGCAGCAGTGGCAAAACGCGACCACCGCCGCGTAAGTACAGCATTGCACAGAGCGAAATCCGGCTCGTCGAGTTTCCCGTGACAATGCCCTCCCGACGCCATGCACCCACTGACCTCGTACGTTTCAGTCAGCGCGACTGCAGGGAGCACTCGATCCAGCCGACCATGGCGGTTTCAATGTTCGGTTCATTCCAGCGTCAGCGGAGAACACGGCATCGAGGATGTCGCACTGGTCCACGATAGCGGTTCATCCCCGCGTCTGCGGGGAACACGGCGGTAGAGCCGGTAGAGCTTCCTCAAGAGCCGGTTCATTGCCGCTTCTGCGGTGAACCCCCTGGCTCTGCCACCACTCGCCCCCGTCCGGTTCATCCCCGCGTCTGCGGGGAACACTTGTCTGGCCGGGTATTGCAGTCAGGTCGGGCCGGTTCATCCTTCCGTCTGCGAGGAACACGAGCCCGTAATAGGGCTACTCCGACAGCTGGCCGGTTCATCCCCGCGCCTGCGGTGAACAAACGWGCGCGTAGTTCACGTGGCCGCCGGGCTTCGGTTCATCCCCGCGTCTGAGGGGAATACCTTGACGATCTGGACCGCCTCGTCGCTCTGGGGGGCATCCCCGCGTCTGCGGGGAACACTGATCACGAACGATCTGATCGAGCGCGTGGAGCGGTTCATCCCCGCGTCCGTGGGGAACAACGACATCGAGCGCGATCTGCACCTGGGTAACCCGGATCATCCCCGCGTCTGCGGGGAACACTCGTCATGTCATTTTCAGTCAAAGCGATAGCGCGGTTCATCCCCGCGTCCGCAGGGAACACCGACCAAAGTCCCGGCGCCCCCTTCGAACCACCGGTTCATCCCCGCGTCTGCGGGGAACACTCCTGCTGGAACCGATTGATCCCGCACACAATTCACGAAGTCAAACAGCGCACCGGTAGTTACGGTTCGTTCCAAATCCAAGGTTTGGCTCAGTCCGGGAACGCCTCCGGTGGCCGAAAGGCAACCAGCGTGAAGCCGTCGAAATCAATCGGAACCCGGCGGTTCGCGCCGCAGGTCTCAAAGGCAAATCCGGTGTCGTTGGCTGCTGTCCAGGCGATCACGCCATTGCCCAGTTCGATGCCGTCCACGACTTCCTGCCAGATGCGCTCGCGCGTGCGGGGGAACTGTGATGCACCCGCGGTTCGTCGCCGTTCTCAACTGGTTCATCCCCGCGTCTGCGAGGAACAAGAGCCCGTAATAGGGCCAATCCGATAGCTGGCCGGTTCATCCCCACGTCTGAGGGGAACACCTTGACGATCTGGACCGCCTCGTTGCTCTGGGGGGCATCCCCGCGTCTGTGGGGAACACGCCTGCGAGATCAGCTACTCGGCTGAGGCAGGCGGTTCATCCCTGCTTCAGCGGGGAACACCATCAAGGCAGCCGGAGGCGACGAACTGCGCAGCGGTTCATCCCCGCGTCTGCGGGGAACACTCCTGCTGGAACCGATTGATCCCGCACACAATTCACGAAGTCAAACAGCGCACCGGTAGTGACAGTCATTCCAGATGTAGGGTTCGGCTTAGAAGCTATGGGCGGCGCAACGAGGCCGGTACCATCGTTGCCGCAATCAGCGATGGAGCACCTTTATGGCACACAGCATCGATGCGAGCAGATGTTCGATTCCGCTCGATCAAGGCGCGACCCTGGTCGCCGTGATCGGTCGCCGTGATCGAGATG
>NZ_JBFTZN010000527.1:0-1767 GCF_056406775.1 Allobosea sp. P1_A7 | reverse complement strand
CTCGGGATCACGATCTCCCCGAACGTCAAATCGACGTTCTTCCTGATGTTCCTGTTCGCCGTCGGCTACGGCGTTGGCCCGCAATTCGTGCGAGGCATCGCCAAGGACGGCGCGCCCCAGGCGATCTTTGCGGTCGTCGTCACCGTGTTCTGCCTCGCGATACCGGTCATCATCGCAAAGATCGCCGGCTACCATCCGGGCTATGCGGCGGGCCTCTATGCCGGCTCGCAGACGATTTCGGCCTCGATGGGCCTGGCGACCGATGCGATCAATCGCCTCGGTCTCTCGCCGGAACAGACCAAGGAATTCCTCGACGCGATGCCCGTCGCCTATGCGGTGACCTATATCTTCGGCACAGTCGGATCGGCCGTCGTCCTCGCCCAGCTTGGACCCAAGCTTCTCGGCATCGACCTCGTCCAGGCCTGCAAGGACTATGAGGCGCGGCTCGGCGGCGACAAGGAGCTTGGCGGCCCGGGTTCTGTCTGGCGGCGCTTCGAGCTGCGCGCCTTCAAGGTGCGAAGCGGCGCCAGGGTTGTCGGCATGCGCGCAGTCGATGCCGAGGCGCTGGTTCCCGATGCGCGGGTCTTCGTCGAACGCATCCGCCGCAATGGCATCATCGAGGACGCGACCACCGATACCATTCTGCAGGAGGGCGACATCGTCGCCATTGCCGGCCCGCGGGAGGTTCTCGTCAACCTGATCGGCCAGGCCGCCGAAGAGGTCGAAGATGCCGAGCTCCTCGACGTCAAGGCCGAGGGTGTCGACGTCTACGTCACCAGCAAGGATGTCGACGGCAAGACGCTCGCGGAGATTTCGCATATGCCGCAGGCGCGCGGCGTCTTCCTCCGGAAGATCGTGCGGGGCGCGACCGCTACCAGTATCCCGATCCTCGCCAACACCGTGATCCAGCGTGGCGACATCCTGACGATCGTCGGCCGGACCCAGGACATTGCCGCCGTTGGCAAGGTCATCGGCCATCCCGACCGGGCCAGCGACGTCGCCGATGTCGCCTTCATCGGTGYTGCCATCACGCTTGGCGCCCTGGTCGGCGCTCTCGTGTTCAAGGTCGGCGGTGTCCCGCTGACCCTCTCGACAGCCGGCGGCGCGCTGATTTCCGGCCTGGTCTTCGGCTGGCTCCGCTCCGTGCGCCCGCTCTTCGGCCGCATCCCAAGTTCCACCGTCTGGTTCATGAACTCGGTCGGCCTGAACATCTTCATCGCGTGCGTCGGAATTTCCGCCGGCCCCGGCTTCGTCAAGGGGCTGCAGACGCAAGGCCTTGGCCTCTTCCTCTGGGGTGCATTGGCCACCGCGATCCCGCTCATCCTGGCGATGTTCGCCGGCAAATACATATTCCGGTTCGATCCGGCCATTCTGCTCGGGGCCTGTGCCGGCGCCCGCACCACTACGGCGGCGCTCGGCATGATCTGCGAGACCGCAGGAAGCCAGGTTCCGGCTCTGGGCTACACCGTGACCTATGCGGTGGGAAACACCMTTCTGACGATCTGGGGCATGGTGATCATCATGCTGCTGACCTAACGGCGACACTTACTGACGCATTCGTTGCACATGAAGAACATGGGGAAATGCCATGGACCTGGTGAAGTTACGCAGTTTCGCAACCCTCAGCCCCTTCGAGATCAAGGACGAACTGATCCGTCTCGCTAAACAGACCGCGCAGACCTCCTCGATCGCCCTTCTGAACGCCGGCCGCGGCAATCCGAACTGGGTCGCGATGACGCCGCGCGAGGGCTTCTTCCTGCTCGGGCA
>NZ_JBFTZN010000526.1:0-1781 GCF_056406775.1 Allobosea sp. P1_A7 | reverse complement strand
GCTCTACAGTTTCCTCGGGCTAAGCGTCGGGGCCATCGCGCAAAAGATGACGAAGGCTGAGCGTCGACATGTTTATGCGCGGGCGATTGCGTATTGCACCAACAAKGATCTCGCCTTCGACTACCTTCGCGATCGGGTTTCGCTGGGAAAGCGGGTAAGCAAGTTGCAGCTCGACCTCGGAAAGCTGCGCGGGGAATCAGCGGAGGACGACGCGCTTGTGCTGCGCGGGCTCTATTTCGCGATCGTCGACGAAGCGGATAGCGTCTTCATCGATGAAGCGCGAACGCCGCTCATTCTGTCGGCCTCGAGCGATGMAAAGGCGGAGGATGCCGACATTGGCCGCGCTCTCGCGATCGCCAGTAACCTCCTCCTTCGCGAGGATTATCGGATCGATTGGGCGGATCGCAGTATCGCCTTGACCGATCTCGGCCGTGACAAGATCGAGAGGCTGTCGGAAGCGTTCGAAGGCATCTGGTCTCGCGCGCGGCCGCGCGACGAACTTGTGACGCAGGCTTTGTCCGCGAGCAATCTCTATCGCCGCGACGAACATTATGTCGTCACCGACGACAAGGTGCAGATCGTCGACGAGTCGACTGGTCGTGTCATGCCAGATCGTGCCTGGGAGCGCGGGCTGCATCAGTTGATCGAAGCCAAGGAAGGCGTTGAGACAACAGCGCGGCGCGAAACGCTGGCGCGAATCACCTATCAGCGGCTGTTCCCGCGCTACCTCCGCCTGTCTGGTATGACCGGCACGGGCAAGGAAGTCAGCCGCGAGATCTGCCAAACCTATGCGTTGGATTTCGTCCGTATTCCGCTGCATCGTCCGTCGCGCCGCGTCCGATATCGAACGCTGATCGTGCCGACGGCCGAGAGCAAGTGGGAGGCCGTAGCCGACGCAACCGAGGAACTCCTGAGACGAACCGTGCGGCCAATCCTGATCGGAACGCGTTCGGTCGAGGCGTCGGAGGAGATCAGCACGGTTCTGAGCGGCCGCGGCATTGATCATGCGCTGCTCAACGCCAAGCAGGATGCGTCCGAGGCCGAGGTGATCGCCCGTGCCGGGCAGGCATCGAGCGTGACGGTGGCGACCAACATTGCTGGCCGCGGCACCGACATCAGGCTTGGTAAAGGAGTTGCAGAGGCCGGCGGCCTTCATGTCATCCTGACCGAGTATCACGAATCACGCCGTATCGACCGGCAGCTCATCGGACGCTGCGCTAGACAGGGCGATCCGGGCAGCCACGCCGCCATTGTCTCGCTCGACGACGCGATCTTCGCGACCTTTTCTCCCCGCGCCAGGCGCTTTGCGCAATGGCTCTATCAGATCGATCCAAATTTGCCGTTGTTGGCTAATGGCTTCATGCGCTGGTCCGCCCAAGCCACTGCGGAAGCGCGTGGCGTGCGCTCGCGGATCGAGACGCAGGCCAATAATCGTCGCTACGATCAACTGTTGGCGTTCATCGGGCGCACCGAATAACGACGCGATCCGCGGCCGTCCTGCGTTCCCGCAACTCATCTCATGCACCGGGACTTAGCATAGCGCGACCGTGAAGAACGCGTTCACGCGGCCTGAGGCCGGGATTTTGCCGTCGACATGGCGGCAACTGCGGCGGTGATCCAGGCGCACAAAAACATCAGCCAGCGGATGAGGAGCTTGAAGTTGAAGCCGGCCGCGGCAAGGACACGACAACTGCCGGGCGATCGACAACCAATCGAGGGTGACGATGAGGTGATGCGAGATATGGCGGAACCATCCCCAAGCCCGCGGCGCTGTCTGCGCA
>NZ_JBFTZN010000525.1:0-1784 GCF_056406775.1 Allobosea sp. P1_A7 | reverse complement strand
GTCATCAGGCATGAAGATGTCGTGAATGCCAAACATAGTGCCGGATTTGAGCCTTGGCAGGATCTCCGTGAAGAATACCGTCACGTCGCTGTTTTGAAAGGCTCTGTGGCTGCCGTCGAAAAAGACGAATACGTCTGGCTCCAGCCCTTCGAAAAAATCGATCTCCACGTCCTCAAGCGACTTCCGGATGACCTCGTCGCAAATCGCATCTACCTCAGCGCGCGGTGCTGGGTCGATCGACGTGATCGTGGTACTGAGCCCATGATCATTGATTGCCCGGCGGGCAAATTTGGTCGAGAAGCCTGACCCGATCTCAAGGAACCTGCGTGGGCGCCGGTGCGCAATCAGCCCGTATAACGCGATAGCGTCAAGTGCCGGAAAGGCTAGATTTTGCCAATTCGGCTCCGCGGCATCCTCGACCGGGTGAGCTGGGATCGTCAACATCGGCTCGATCAAGGGAAGGAGAGTTTCGATTTGCATCTCGTAGCGTGAGGTGCCAGCTTCGAGCACCTTCAACGTCAGCGGATCCGGTGGGGCTCCGTAGCCGAAACGCGTTCTCGGATTCACCGGGAAGTCGATCTCAATGAGCTGACTTCGCTTTTTTAGATAGTTCCAGTGCGCGTACTTCTCCCCGATTTCGGCATTTGGAAACGTCGCAAGTTCGGAGGAAGGAGCGCGGCTCGACGACAGCTCTGTAATCAACGCGGTCAGGCGAGAGATTTCTGAATGGGCGAGGTCGCGCTCATAACTGGAGTTAAGCGCCGCATCATGAAGTCGCCGAATTGGCGGGACCATACGGCCAATTGCTCGAAGGGATTCCTTGAACATCAATTCCCCCAGTGGGTGCGCACACGGTAGGTGAGAGATACTGATGAGCATGGGTGGTGCTTAGGTACAAGCTTGTAAATGACGCGCGGCTTGCCGCGATAAGCCCCCATCGCGCAGGGGCGTGGAAGAGATGCGCCTCTGGTGGGTCGTTCGCCCGTGACACAACCGGGCCTTTCAACGCCTCGAAGCCGGGACAGCAATGTGAGTGCTGTTCTCAGGCCACGGCCTTGAGTTGCAGGGGGCTGTAGGACCAGGGGAGCAGGTCGTCGATCTGGCTTTGCGGATGGCGTTTGACGATGCGGGCGATGAAGTCGGCGAGGTAGCCTTGCGGGTTGACAGCGTTGAGCTTGATGAGGTGGATGGCCTCCGCTCTCGGCATCATAGTGCAGGGGTTCGTGGCGATCGCTCACAAGGAGGGCCATCCATGGAAGAGGTCACAACGGTCGGGCTTGATCTGGCGAAGCGAGCATTTCAAGTCCACGTGGCGGATGCAAAGGGTTGCACAGTTCTTTAAAAGAAGCTGCGGCGTGAGGACGTGCTGAGCTTTTTCGCGAATCTCCCGCCTTGCATCGTTGGCATGGAGGCTTGCGCCTCGTCRCACTATTGGGCACGCGAGATTCTTAATTTAGGTCAGGACGCGAGGATGATCCCAGCGATGCCGCCGACGCCGCGGCGATTTGCGAAGCCGTGACGCGACCGGCTGTTCGATCCGCTCGGTCGTGTCCCGCGTAGTGGTGTATTCGAATGCAGCGTGCCTTCTCTAGGTGTTTGATCCCGGGCTTTGATGGTGCAGTCTTTTCGCGTGAGTGGAAGGAGGCGCTATGGGCCAGGTTCACCATGGGAGCGCCACGACGACAGAGGCGGTYCGTCGAGCGATACAGCATAGTCATGTCTGGACGGCGCCTGCGGATCAAGGGTTCGGCTTCGGTCATGTGAAGGTCGCGGGTGCGGTCATG
>NZ_JBFTZN010000524.1:0-2639 GCF_056406775.1 Allobosea sp. P1_A7 | reverse complement strand
GGGCACGACGACACCGCCCAAACGCTAGATCCCGCTCATGGATCATTCGCGGGTTTGGCGTTGAGCGCGCGATAGGCGCGCACGACCTGCGAATCGTCGCGCGCGCCATGGCCGAGGCCCGAGCTCGCCAGGAACATCTGATGTGCAGCGGCGGCGAGCGGCAGTGCTGTCCTGGCGGCGCGGCCGGCATCGAGCACGATCCCGAGATCCTTGACGAAAATGTCGACCGCACTGGCGACGGGGGCATCTTCCAGCAGCATGCGCGGACCGCGATCCCGCAGCATCCRGGACGAGGCAGCCGAGCCACCCATGATCTCGAAGAGAATCTTGCCGTCGATCCCCGCCTTCTCGGCGAGCGAGAGCGCTTCGGCCGCCACCGCGATATGGACGCCGCAGAGCAGTTGGTTGACCGTCTTCACGGTCGCACCCTGCCCGGGCTTCTGGCCGACATGGAAGACCTTGTCGCCCATCGCATCGAGCACGGGCTTGGCCAGTGCGAAACTCTCCTGCGGCGCACCGACCATGATGGTCAGCGTCGCGCCGCGCGCGCCGCTGATGCCGCCGGAGACCGGGGCATCGACGAAGTGACGGCCGGTTTTCGTGACCTCCGTCGCGATCGCCTCGACCTCGCCGGGAGGGCAGGTCGCCATCAGCAGCACGCTCGCGCCGGGCGCGAGTGCCGCCAGGGCGCCGGCCTCGAACAGGACCGAGCGCGCCTGGGCGGCATTGACGACCATCAGGACGAGCGCATCGGCATCTCTTGCGGCCGCCGGGGCGCTCTCGGCAGCGTGGCCTCCGGCTGAAACCAGCGCCTCGCGGGCGCTCTTGCGCATATCGAAGCCAGTGACCCGGAACCCCCATGGCGCCGAGCCCGACGAAGGCGATGGATTTGATCTCGTTCACGAACGCAGTCCCTCAAACGCAAACGGGGCCCGGCGGGCCCCGCTGGATTATTCCTTCACGGCTCCGGTCATCGACGAGACGTAATGCTCGACGAAGAAGGAGTAGAGAATGACGACCGGGAGCGAGCCGAGCAGCGCGCCGGCCATCAGCGCCCCCCATTCATAGACGTCCCCGCGCACCAGCTCGGTGAGAACGCCGACAGCGACGGTCTTGTTCTCCGAGGACTGGATGAAGGTGAGCGCGTAGATGAACTCGTTCCAGGAGAGGGTAAAGGCGAAGATGCCGGCCGAGATCAGCCCCGGCACCGCCAGTGGCAGGATGATCTTGACCAGGATCTGCCAGCGGCTGGCGCCGTCGACGAGCGCGCATTCCTCCAGCTCGTAGGGGATCGAGCGGAAATAGCCCATCAGCAGCCAGGTGCAGAACGGCACCAGGAAGGTCGGATAGGTGAAGATCAGCGCGAGCTTGGTGTCGTAGATGCCGAAGCCGAAGATCAGCACGGCGAGCGGGATGAACAGGATCGAGGGAGGTACGAGATAGGCGAGGAAGATCGCCAGCCCGGTGACCCGCGAGCCGCTGAAGCGCAGACGCTCGATCGCATAGGCGGCGAACACGGCGGCGGTGAGCGACAGGATCGTCGATCCGATCGAGACCAAGATCGTGTTGAGCAGCCAGTGCGGATATGTAGTTTCGAACAGCAGATATTTGATGTGGCGCAGCGTAGGCTCGCCCGGCCAGAGCGGGTTGTGGCTCTTGAAATCCGTCAGCTCGTGATTGGGCTTCAGCGCCGTCACGCCCATCCAGTAGAACGGAAACAGCAGCACGAAGATGAAGACGATGAGCGGCAACCAGGTGGTCACCAGCCGACGCGGCAGGTTGGCCATGTAGCTGGTGCCGACGCTTTCGTCGGTGAGCTGAACGCGCGGGGCGGTCGGTTGACTGATGTCGGTCATGGCTGGCGTCCTCAGTCCGCGCCGCCCTGCTGCCATTTCCGCCGCTGCAGGCCGAAATAGCTGAACAGGATCGCTCCGAGCAGGAAGGGGATCATCGCGACTGCGATCGCTGCGCCTTCGCCAAGCTGGCCGCCGGGGATGGCGCGCTGGAAGGAGAGGGTCGCCATCAGGTGAGTGGCGTTGAGCGGGCCGCCGCGGGTCAGCACGTAGATGAGCTGGAAATCGGTGAAGGTGAACAGCACAGAGAAGGTCATCACGACCGCGATGATCGGCGAGAGCAGAGGCAGGGTGATGAAGCGGAAGCGCTGCCAGTTGGTTGCACCGTCGAGCATCGCGGCCTCGTAGAGCGAGGGCGAAATGGTCTGCAGGCCGGCCAGCAGCGAGATCGCGACGAAGGGAATGCCGCGCCAGACATTGGCTGCGATCACCGAGGCGCGCGCATTCGTGGTGTCGCCGAGGAAGTTGATATTGGTCGAGATCAGGCCGAGCTCCTTCAGAGCCCAGGAGATCACCGAGAACTGGGTGTCGAAGATCCACCAGAAGGCGATCGCCGAGAGTACGGTCGGCACCACCCAGGGCAGCAGTACAATGGCGCGGATGAAGGCCTTGAAGGGTAGGTGCTCGTTCAGGAGCAGCGCCAGCCAGAGCCCGAGCGCGAATTTCAGGGCCGAGGCGACGACCGTGTAGAGGATGGTGTTGAAGACCGCGAGCCGGAACACCGAGTCGGTCAGCAGCGACTCGTAATTCTCGAGCCCGATGAAGACGCCCGCCCGGCCGATGCGG
>NZ_JBFTZN010000523.1:0-1802 GCF_056406775.1 Allobosea sp. P1_A7 | reverse complement strand
GCGGCGGGCCACGAAGCCTCGCACACACTGCCAAAGCGAATGCCGCTCCTTCAGTTGATAGGCTGCGGCTCCCGAACGGTGCCGGCACGGGTGCGCACCGCAAGCATGATGCCACCGATACGCAGGTCACGCTCGGCGTAGCACGCGAAAGCAGAATCAAGGGAGCGCGGCATCGGAGCGTCTTCGCGCACGATCTCCCACAGAATCTCGACCTGTGCGGCCGGCAGCGACCGGAAGATGCGCAGCCAGTCTGACGCACGCAGACGATTACCGCGCGCATCAGCGTCACTTTCCCTCCAGTCCGTGTCTGCGGCGAGAAAGGCAAGCGGATTGCGCCGGAAATCGAGATGGTCCTCAAGATGGATAGCGTGCAGGGCAACGCCCCCCGGGCATAACGCGGCCTGCACGTTGGCGACGATGGCGGTGCTGTGGGCGAGCGGCAGATGCTCAAGCACAGAGGTGGAGTGGATGAGGTCAAAGCTGCCGGCGAATCCCGTCTCGCGGGAGAAATCAGCTGGGGCAAAGTAGTCGATCCCTAGCCCTGAGAGTGCCTCCCGCGTCCAATCGCCGAGTTGATCGAGGCGGGCAATCCGTTCTGTAACGGTCGCTGCCGGCGCTGCCGTTGTCAGAGCTCCGAGCAGCGCGTCGCGGTCGGCGGACACAAAGGCGTGGCGCGCGAAATGCAGGTGCAGGAGGGGATAATAATCGACTGCCACGACCCGCGCCGCTCCGGCCAGCCAGAAGACCAGCGCCTCCGAGAGAAGGTGCCCGCTACCGAATTCGAGGCAGGAATGCCCCTCGACGGAGCCGCAGGCGTCTCGAATCAGGGCGGCGAGACCGGGAGCGATGCGGTCGATACGCTTGTCGCCTCGGGCCCGGTGCCAAGCCCAGAGGGTGTGCGTCCAGTGCTGGACATGGCCCTGTCCCCCGATGGCGCGTCGCAACGACTTGCGCATCGGCGCCGGCAGGCGGCCTACCAAATGAGCCAGTGTCTGCACAGGCAACGGCCGTCTCCCTCCGTCGAGGACCAGACGCCACCGCCCCTCTTGGTGCCGGCGGCGCACAAATCGTGCGCTATTCCGCGCAAATGTCCAGAAACCTTTGTGGTAGTCGCTACGGAAGGCGGACGCGGGAGAAGCCTGCAATGCGGGAAGCGGACCAACAGCCGGTTCATTGCGTCCCTCAACGGCAAGTTCTGGTCGAATGCCTGAACACCTATTGGTTCATGAGCCTTGCTGACCTACCTCGGGTTTCGAAGCTGAAAGTCTCCCGTTCAGCCGCCCGGGCTGCGGACAGAGTTTTGGGTATGAAGAAGCCGAAGTTCACGGAGGCGCAGATCCCCTGCATCCGAGGAAGGAATGCCGATTCTCGTGGTCTGCCGGAAGGCAAGAATCAGCGATGCGACCTTTTACAGTTGGCGCAAGAAGTACGCAGGCCTGATGCCTTCGGAGATCGATCAAATGCGCCAGTTCGACGAAGAGAACGCCGGGCTGAAGCGGATCGTGGCCGATCTGTCGGACAAGGAGTTGCTGCAGGACGTCATCAAGCGAAGCAAGGAGATCGCTGAGATGCGTACGGGATGCTTCAATGCTCAATGGTTCATGAGTCTGTCAGATGCCCAGGAGAAAGTGGAAGGCTTGGCGTAGAAAGTAGAACGTACCTGGTGCGAGCGCGCCACCTTCCGCGGCTGGATCCAAGTCTGGATGATCTCGCCTCTCAGACGAGGAGGTCGCCGTGTCAGGGCTTAATGATGATCATCAACACAGTGCTGACGATACTCATGCCGATGCTGGTGATGGTGA
>NZ_JBFTZN010000522.1:0-1871 GCF_056406775.1 Allobosea sp. P1_A7 | reverse complement strand
CTCTCGAGGTGCCGGGGCCGCGCGCCGTGACTTTCATGTCGCAGCAGCAGTGCGCACGGCAGTTCCCGCAATGGCGAGACGGGTCGCGGGAGCGCGAGATCCCGCTCTCACGGCCGCAGGCCGTTCCCGAAGAAGTCGGTCTGTCGACCGGGGCTCCCGAGGTCCTGCTGGACATAGGCGGGCCCGCCGCCCCCCGATCCGGACGTCTCGCGCGAAACGCATCCCACCAGTCCCATCAGAGCCAGCACTACTAGGTAGAAACGTCTATTCACGGAGGCCTCCCTCGGCGGGTTCCCAGAGCGCGGAAAATTAAACGCCGCGACGATGGGATGACATCAAGTCATTCTCAATTCTCTGTGCGAACAGACAATGCCGATCGTACTTCCAGATGCAAGCCGCCAAGGCAAGCATGCCGCCGTTGTGATCGACTGTCCCGGATTTCCGACAAGCAGTGGCTTCACTATCGCATCGTTAGCTTCCACGAGCAGATCCGACAGCGCCGAGAGGTGGAGCTTGCGGAGATCGGCGATGCTGCGGAAGTCAGGTCGGTTCAGTCCGGTCACCGCCCCCACGTCGACCCGCTCGTCGCAGGCGCAGCCAAGCTGCCGCGATGATGCCCCGGCTGTAGCCGTAGAGAACAGCGCCACCATCATCCCGGGATGATCAGGTGGATAGCCCCGTTCCTCCGAAGGCACTGAAGCTTCGCAACCTCAGCTTCCTCGCTCGGGACCGGATGGACAACCTATTGAGACCTCACATCTAGGCTTGACCATCGACTTGAGCCTGAGGGCGAGGTGCGCCACTTCGAGGCGATCACCGGCGCGACGAAGGCTCAAACTGAGGCAAGCGCCTCATTGACCTCACGTTCGATTTCCAATGCGAGAGCGCGGTACTCCTCCGCACGGGCCTCTCCGGCCGGCGAAGTTATTTTCTCCCAATAGGAAGCGGCCTCACATGTCACCTGGTAAACTTCGCAGAGATCGAGCAGTCCCGCACCACTGCTGCATTTTTGACGTAGCTCCATCCGCCGCTGCGGCCAACGAAGCATGAGCCTTGCAAGTCCGCGCTTTTGTACGTCATTCATGCTGCCATCCACCGCGGCATCACCACCGCTGATATTCGGCCCACGCCCTCGGCACAGTCGCCGACTGAGGATCAATCCACGATCAAAGGCCCCTAACCCGCGGTAGTCTCCTAAGGGCTCGCGTTGGGACCCCAAGCATCCGACCGGGCGTGAAGCTTGAAAAGCCGCCGAAGAGGATCGAAAGGAGGCCGGTCATCGGTTCTCCATTGCTGATAGCCGCTATGATTCGACGGCCCCCGCGCCTATCGGGCCAATCTTTCGACCTGCCTTTGGCGGTACCGTAGTCCAATCGGGGCCGTCATCCGAAGATCATTTGAGAAGGCTAAATGTCGCTTTGTGAAGACATCGCCATTTCGCTGAATGGATCAGCAGTCTGCATCTCGAAAATTGATTACTGCGGCACCGGAACCTTCTCCCAGGTCTTGTCGGGGTCGTATGAGCGCATCCGCGTCGCGATCCGGCTGGTCCTGGGTCCCAGATCCTTCTGATACACCGTGCCTTCGTGGTTCACGATGAAGCTCATGACGCCGGAGTTGCCGTATTCGGCGGGATAGGCGAGCAGAGCGAAGCCGCCGATCATCTTGCCGCCGACGACATAGTCGAGGCTTCCACCTGGTGCCGCGGCACCCTGGCGCTTCAGGATCTTGTAGTAGTAGCCGTGATAGGGCGTCTTGCCCTGCCCGCCCTTGTAGCCTTCGCGCTCGGCCTGCGCGGCGAGAGCGCCCAGCGGACTGGCCTCTTCTCCTGCCCCGGTCGCCCAGAACAAGCCGTCGCGCTTACCCGGGCG
>NZ_JBFTZN010000521.1:0-1891 GCF_056406775.1 Allobosea sp. P1_A7 | reverse complement strand
TCGCCATCCTTGGCGCTGGGCCGCTCATTCTGGCGATGCGGACCTGAAAGGGTCGCCGCGACTCTCGTCCAACTTCACCCGCAGACGACGCGGCGCACACCTCAGGCATCCCAATAGCGCGTTTGCACACGGCCTCGGTGGAAAGCCGAAGTTCGCGAGTTCCGCCGCTTAGGACCGGATGCCGCCAACTTCGGGCATTAGAGCCCGCGCTTCAAATGGCCCGGAGAAGTTAGAATCGACCCAAGCAAAAAAGCCTTCCGCTGGAGGAGGGCATGTGCACATCCCGGATGCCGAAGAATGCTCGGCGCCCGTTCAGAGCGTGCCTCATCAGACCCGAGACGCATTGCCCACATTGACTCGGACCGCGCTTCTGATGTTCTTGTTATGTTCCGTCAACCAGAGCGCATCTCGATGCACATGTCCTCCGTCGTCCTCGGACCGCCTGTCTTTCTCCCGGTCTATCTGAAGGCCGTACGCGCGGGCTTTCCTTCGCCGGCCGACGACTATCTCGATACACCGATCGATCTGTCGCGGGCGCTGATCAAGAACGCCCCCGCGACCTACATTATGACCGTCGCGGGCGACAGCGCGATCGATGTCGGGATCTTCGACGGCAGCCTGATCACGGTCGACCGCAGCCTCGTCCCGCGTGACGGCGACGCCGTCGTGGTGGATGTCAACGGCGAGCGCAGCGTCAAGATTTTCAGGATCGCCGGGGGGCGCTCAAGTCTCGCGTTCGGCAACCGGCGCTATCCCGACTACGACCCGGGTCCAGACGCCGAGATCGACATTTTCGGCGTGGTCACCAACGCGGTGCGGCGCTTCCGGCGATGACGCGGTCGTTCGCCCTGATCGACGGCAACAGCTTCTACTGCTCCTGCGAGCGCGTATTCGATCCGAAGCTTCGACGCCGGCCGGTGATCGTGCTGTCGAACAACGACGGCTGCGCGGTCGCCAGGACGGCTGAGGCAAAGGCGCTCGGGATCAAGATGGGCGCGCCGATGTTCCAGATCCGCGACCTGTGCAGGCGCGAGGGCGTCGTCGTCTTCTCGTCGAATTATTCCCTTTACGGCGACATGAGCCGCCGGATGAACACCGTCTATGAGCGGTTCGCCCCCGATATCGAGATCTACTCGATCGACGAGAGCTTCCTCGACCTGACCCCGGTTGCACTGGAGCACCGCGAGGAGTTGGGCCGCGATCTGAGGTCCACGGTTTCAAAATGGACCGGTATCCCGACTTGCGTCGGCATCGGCCCCACGAAGACACTGGCAAAGCTCGCGAACAAGATCGCGAAGTCCACATCTCAGCTCGGCGGCATCTGCGACCTGACGAGCGAGGCGGTCCGCCGGGAGTGGCTGCCGCTGATGCCGCTAGAGGACGTCTGGGGCATTGGCCGTGCCAGCCAGGCCAAGCTGACCGCCTTCGGCTGCAAGACGGCCGCCGATGTCGCTGCTCTCGATCCCAAGCTCGCTCGCCAGACGCTCACCGTCGTCGGCGAGCGAATCATCCAGGAGCTGCGCGGCCAGCCCTGCATCAACCTCGATACAGTCGCCCCCACTCGAAAGGGTTGTGCCGTCACGAGGTCATTCTCCGGCCGGGTCGAAAGCCTCGAGGTGATGGAGGAGGCCATCGCTACCCATGCTACCCGTCTTGGCGAGAAGCTCCGCCATCATGAGCTGGCGACGGATCACGTTACGGTCTTTTTCCACACCTCTCCATTCGACAACGGCCCTGCCCGTTCAGTCTCGACAACGGTCGACTTCCCCGAGGCGAGCAACGACACCCTCGTCCTGGTCCGTGCAGCCAAGTGGGGAGCGCGACGGATCTGGAAGCCGGGTTACCGCTACGCCAAGGCCGGCTTGATGACGGTCGACCTGGTGGCTGGTGG
>NZ_JBFTZN010000520.1:0-2440 GCF_056406775.1 Allobosea sp. P1_A7 | reverse complement strand
CTTCGCGAGCTTCGTCATCAAAGATAATCAGCACGGTTCCGTTTTGAGTGTGCGGCGGCGTATCTCATCCTGAATCTCATCACTGTCGGCTTCACCTCGGCGCTCTAGGTGATCCATTTCGAAATATGTGGTATGACGATTATTGAAATACCGAAACACTTTCTGGTGATCAAAAAATGGCATCCTAAAAATAGGGCGATCCCGCAGATCGATTACTCCGCAAATTCCGTTCTTTGTCATAATACGAAATAAAAGCTCTTCATGGAGCAAAGCAATATTTATAAATACAAACTTCATTGCCGCGGCCGTCGCCCCGAAGAGGTCTGGAGCAGGACAAGCAGCTTCGTTCGAGGCCGATGCTCGTTTGGCGAAAGCTGGGAAAAGAACCACTCGCTGTTCAGACATTCGTACGTTCCGGCAGAAGCTTTGAGGCAACGGCCTCGACATCCTCAAGTTTGCGTAGCCGCACGGCGTGGCGAAGCGTGCCTTCAGTGACCGGCTCGTACTCGCCGGTCGACTTTTTTAGATCGTCCTTCTTTGTGAAGAAATCTTCAAACATGCGTGGGCCTACGCCGGTAAACGGGGCCACGAGCATTTTTGCCCTCGCCTCGTTCGGCTCTTGCGGCTCAGTCGTGATCGCATCGCTATGGAGTTCCAGGGCGAGGCTCTTCACATAGGGTTCGATATAATAAACCTCGTGGATCCCCGCTGTGACCAAATGCCTAGCGCAGTTGTGACAGGGGAAGGTGGTGCAGAACAATTGAGCGCCCTTGCTCGAAGTTCCCTGCCGGGCGGCCGATAGAAGCGTGTTCATCTCGGCGTGGATCGAGCGCGAGTACTCGATGATATCCTTGACCCCTGGCATGGCCTCGAACCGATCTGACGCCTTCGCGAAAAACTCGCGCACATCTCGAGCAACCGCCTCCCGACGCTTTTGCTCCAGTTTTAAACTCGTAGGCGATGACGGTATGGCGATCTCAGCAATTTCGTCAGAAAAGGTCTGCGACATCCAATTGGCGACGGACGCCCGAAGCTCGTCTTTTTTACGATTGTTGTGGCATCCTTTGAATCTAAGCGAGCCGTTCACGTACTCCCAGGCAAAGCAGCGGTGATCCGGGCGCCCCGCCTCTTCATAGACACCACCGCCAAACTTAGGAACGTCGTTCGCGCCGGTTGAGACGATTGTCCCGTCAGTCGACACCAGAGATGCACCCACTTGCCGCGACAGGCATGACGACTGAAGCGCCGCGGCATGGGCGGAATACATTGCTCGTTCCTGTCGCGTTGGGCGAACCAGTCCAACACCGCGAAGAAGCTGGGAAAAGCGATCGAGTTGCGCCTGAATTGCAGCCCCCCTCGCATGATAGACGCTATTGTCGACGAAGAAATCCGCGAGATGGAAGACCTCTCGCACCTGCTGGCCGGTGTCGTTCCCCGAATCCTTAGCATCTCGGGCAACGTAGGCTTCAACCTCTGTGGTAGGGACGCCTCCGAATTTGGCGTCCGCCGCGGAAACGCCCCGAAGTCTATCCAGCCTCATCTGCGTATCGCAGTGAACCGCAACCTAGGCTCAGGACCTATTAATTAGGAATGATCTGTGATTCACCGTCTCTGATGAGGAGGCGGTGATGGATGATTTGTTCCTGCTGAGCGAGCCGCAGATGGCGCGGATTTCGCCGTACTTTCCGCTGTCGCACGGGGTCGCACGGGTCGACGACCGGCGCGTGGTAAGCGGGATCGTCTATGTGATCCGCAACGGCCTGCAATGGAAGGACGCGCCCAAAGGCTACGGCCCGCATAAGACGCTGTACAACCGCTTCATCCGCTGGAGCCGGCTCGGCGTGTTTGACCGGATATTCGCGGGCCTGGCCGGCGACGGACCGAAACCCGAGCGGATCATGATCGACGCCACGCATCTCAAGGCCCATCGCACGGCGGCGAGCCTGCTCAAAAAGGGGCTGTTCCCCGTCGTATCGGGCGCACCAAGGGCGGACTGAACTCCAAGCTCCACACCGTCTGCGACGGTGAAGGCCGCCCGATCATCCTGCTGCTCTCGGAAGGCCAGATGAGTGACCACAAGGGCGCAAGCCTCGTGCTCGACGCGCTGCCGCCCGCCAAGGCCCTGATYGCCGATCGCGGGTACGACAGCGCGACATTCCGCGAGGCGCTTCTCGCCAAGGGCATCGAGCCCTGCATCCCGTCGAGCCGGAGCCGCAAGATCCCCTTCGAATACGACAGGGTGCTCTACCGYCAGCGCCACAAGGTCGAGAACCTCTTCGCAAAGCTCAAGGACTGGCGGCGCATCGCMACCCGATACGATCGCTGCGCTCACACATTCTTCTCAGCCATCTGTATCGCGGCAGCCGTCATCTTCTGGATCTAAGCAATGAGATGCTGTAACGGGGCCTGCGTCGCGCGCTGCCCATTGCCACTTGCGTCT
>NZ_JBFTZN010000519.1:0-1916 GCF_056406775.1 Allobosea sp. P1_A7 | reverse complement strand
CCCTTCGCGCACCGTGTCACGGACGAAATGCGCCAGGTGACCGGGCGGCACGAACTCATGCAGCGAAGGCGGCAAAAGCCAGCCCTGATCGACATCCCAAGAGCGAAACACTTTGGCCATGAGCCAGTGAATCATCCCGAAGCCACCCGGTCCAGAGGATTACTCGGACGGGCTCCTAGCCGCTGCGCTTCGCATAGCGATCAAGCATCTCGGCGCGCAGCGCAGCCTCGGAGACGAGATGCGCGCCGCCGAGCCAGATCGACTCGATTGCGCCGGTGCTGTCGCGGACCAGGCGTGCTGTCTCACCCGGGCTGTTGAAGCCCGACGCCTTGCTCAGGCGACCCTGGTCAGGAGCCTCGACCGCGATCTCCCCCGCGTCGAGAAAGGGCGTGAAGAGGGCCGGGCTGGCGCAGAGCACCTTGTTGCCGACGGGGACGAGATCGCCGCAGGCCCAGATGCTCCACCAGCGCCCAACCCAGCCTTCCGTCTCGGGCGAGGGRCCACCTTCATCGGAAAATGTCCGGACGATGTGGAGGATGCCGTCGAGCCATTGATGGGCCAACCCGTCAATGGCATTGGTCAGGACCGAGATCGTCAGGTCCTGCTTCGGCAGGACGACGGTACGGGTGATGAAGCCCTGGAAACCACCGGAATGGCCGAACCATTTCCAGTCGCCATGTCCGCCGGAAATCGTGCCAAGGCCGTAATGGCGGCCAAGACTGGCTTCGTCGTCGGGCCAGAGACGGCGGCTCATCTCGCGGCGACTGAGCGGCGACAGGATGCTGCGCTCTGCCTGCGGTGAAAGCTGCGCGAAGTAACGCGCGACGTCTGCGGCAGTAGCCACGAAGCCGGCGGCGGAGGTCATGCCGTGTCCGGGGTTGTCTCCGGGAATGACCACCCTGCGCCCAAGAGGCATTCTGGGGCTATGACCCTTGGCCATGGGGCGGTCTGCCCAGAGCCCGATATCAGGGCGGGTTTCGCTGAGTTGCGCAGGTGCGACGACCTCGGCGGCAATCCAGTCACGATAGGCCTGGCCCGCCACGGCTTCGATGACGAGGCCGAGAAGGCCGAAGCCATGGTTCGAGTATTTGAAGCGCTGCGAGGGCGGAAAGGGCTGCGCAACCGAGAGATCGGCGAGCAACTCGTCCTTGCTGAGATAGGGCTTGCGGTCGAAGAACTGGCCGTTGTCGGCGCCATCTCGGGTCAGGCCGGCGCTGTTCGAGAGCAGTTGCGCCAGGGTCACGGCGGCGACGTCAGGATGCAGGCCGGTGACAAAGCTACCGACCTTGTCATCGAGCCTGATGCGGCCCGCCTCGACCAGTCGCAGGATCCCGGCTGCCGTGAACGTCTTGGAATGCGAGGCGATGCGAAAGCCGTGGCGCGGCGTCAACGCTTCTCCGGTCTCGATGTCGGCGCTGCCGAAGGCAGCCTCCAGGACGATCTTCTGGCCGCTCGCGATGGCCACGGCGCAGCCCGGCTGATCGTGATGGCGGCGCTGGAATTCGAGCCAGCTCGAGACATAATTCAGGGCAGCGGGCAGCCAGGGCGTCATCGGGCAATCCATCATTGGCGATGTGGGGGATGGAACATGGCACGATCACCGCGAGGGCGGCAGATATGCAGGAGCAAGCGCTGCCATGCGAGCGTGACGCAGCGCGAGGCCCGGATCTCAGGTTGAACGCGGGCGTGACAGCGTTTCGCTTGCCCTCGCAGCCCGGCCATGGCATCCGTCCCGCCACTCTGAAAGGACCAACCAGTGGACAAGACAGAACTCGCCAAGCTCGAAGCCTATCTTCGGCGCACCTTCGCCAATCATGGCATCAGCGTGCGGGCGCGCATGAAGAAGACCGATTCCGCCGAGGTTTATCTGGGTGAAGAGTTCATCGGCATCATCCATGTCGACGACGAGGATGGCC
>NZ_JBFTZN010000518.1:0-1931 GCF_056406775.1 Allobosea sp. P1_A7 | reverse complement strand
GATCTGGTCCGCATCCAGTACCAGCAGGTCGGCCGCTATGCGAAAGCAGGCGCAATCGTCGATCTGAGCGGGCATCTCGACGGCGGCCTGGCAGCGCAATTCGCCCCCGCATTGTGGAAGGCCGTCACCTATCGCGACAAGGCCTTCGCCATTCCCCACCACACCGACACGCTCGCGGTCTATTGCAACATGGAGATGTTCCGGCGGGCCGGAATCGAGCTGCCGCGGCGGCTCGAGGACAGCTGGCGCTGGGAGGAGTTCATCCGGATCGCCCGGATGCTGAAGGACAAGGCCGGAGCGCCATTCGGCTTCGCCTGCGCCTGGCAGAACACCGCCGCCTATCGCTTTCTGCCCTTCCTCTACCAGAATGGCGGCAAATTGCTCGACGAGCAGCTGCTCCAGCCGCAGCTCTCGTCGAAGGAGGGTCTCGAGGCGATCGCCTGGGCCCAGTCCTGGTTCACCGACAAGCTCGTCCCGCCCACGACCTCGATCAAGACCAACGAGCAGACGCAGAACCTCTTCGCCAACGGGACGATCGGCATGCTGGTGCATGGCGACTGGCAGATCCCGTTCCTGCAGGACGCGATGAAACAGGCGGAGTGGCAGGTGACCTATATGCCGCGCAGCGTCAGCATGGCCTCCGATCTCGGCGGCAATTGTCTGGCCGTGACGCGCGACAGCAAGAACCGGGATGTCGCCATCGACTTCCTGCGCTATGCCACCAACGAGGCCAATATGCGCGACTTCTGCATCGCCGCCGGCTTCCTGCCGGTTCGGCGCAGCCTCATGGAAACGAAGCTGGACTACCCGCTTCGTCCCGACGCGATGCAGGTCTTCGTCGAGCAGTCGCGGACGATCCCGGACCATCTGGCCGCGACGGTGACGCTGCCGGATTTCAGCCGCATCAATACGAAGCTCGGCGAGCAGCTCGACCTCGCCTTCACCTCCGGCCAGTCGCCAAAGGACACGGCCGAGAACGTGGAAGGCACCATCCGCAGCGTCCTCAAGAGCTGACGGCGGTGCGGCCTGCCGTCCCGTCTGCGAGGTGATCCATGTCCGACAGCGTCGTCATGACCAGCACCGCGCCCCCCGTTACCGGGGCGCGGGGGCGCCGCTCCTTCCGGCGGCCCTGGATGCTGCCCTATCTCCTGATCACGCCCAACCTGCTTCTGTTCAGCGCCTTCAGTTTCTTTCCGCTGCTCTATGCCTTCTATATCAGCTTCCATGACTGGAGCCTGATCGGCGACGTCACCTATGCCGGCCTGGCCAATTATCGCAGGCTGGTGGCCGACACGCAGTTCTGGCACGCGCTGTTGAATACGGCGGTCTATGCCGTGGCTTCGGTGCCCACCACCATGGCAGGCGGGCTGCTCCTGGCCGTGGCGCTGAACCGACGGATGCCGGGGCGGGTCTTCCTGCGCAGCGTCTATTTCCTTCCGGTCGTGGTTTCGGCCGTCGCCACCGGCATCATCGCCGCCTGGATGTTCAACGAGCATTACGGCGTCATCAACTCCCTGATCGTGCGCCTCGGCGGCGACCGGATCCCATGGCTCTCCTCGCCGGCCTGGGCGCTGCCGTCGCTGGTGATTGCGACATTCTGGGTCAGGGTCGGCTTCTGCATGGTGGTGTATCTCGCCGCGCTGCAGTCGATCCCGACGCTCTATTACGAAGCCGCGACCATGGATGGCGCGTCGCCCTCTCGCCAGTTCTGGAAGATCACGCTGCCCCTCCTGCGGCCCGCCACCTTCCTGTTGCTGATCCTCAGCGTGATCCACTCCTTCCAGGTCTTCGACCTGATCTACGTGATGACCGGCGGTGGCCCGGGATTCTCGACGACGATGCTGGTGCAATACATCTACCAGTCCGCCTTCATGACATCGGAGATGGGCTATGCCAGCGCGATCGGCGTCGTGCTCTACGCCATCGTGCTC
>NZ_JBFTZN010000517.1:0-1932 GCF_056406775.1 Allobosea sp. P1_A7 | reverse complement strand
GTACAGCGAGCCACTCTCAGCCGCTACCATACACCGCACGTTGGGTGCGCATGATGCTGCATGTCCGCTCTCGGACCCATCTGAGACATTGGAAAATCGATGTCTGGCGACCGGAGTCGCCCCTCCTGCGACCTTCGGAACGTCTGCAAACGGGCAAAGGCCCCCGCGCCTTCCACGAGCCGGAAGGACGTGCGAGCGCCTGCCCGTTGATCTGATGAAGCAGTTCTCCAGTGCGTCTGACTGCGCGGGCGCCATCCGCATCAGTTCGTCGTCGTCCGCCTACTTGGCGTAGGAGGCGAGCGCGGCGGATGGCACTGGCTGTGCAATGCGTCGCAACGCATAGCCATTGCACCAGATCTCAACGAGCTGCCGCTACCCGCCCGCCCTCCGATGCCCGATGCCTGCCTGCGCCTTTGGATGCATGGATGAGCGGCGCGGCAAAGGCCGCCAGCCGCCGCTCAACTTCTGCAGTGGATCATCTCAACGGAGGTCAACCACCAGGGCGATAACGACCCGGCAACGTCGCGCCAGCGGCTATTTGAGAGGCGCGACAATCTGTCCAATCACGCTGAATATCGTTCGGTGACGATCACGGGTGGCCGGCTGAAATGTTGGCCTTTTTGATAGCCTTTAATGTCTTGTCGAATTAAAAAAACTTGCAATAACAAATCATTAGTTGATTTTTTAAAGTCCCTCTCCCGCTACCATCCCAAAGCATACTCCATTTGGATAGGCGGCTTTGCCGAGCAGATCGTTCAGGCGGCCGGTGATTACGATCGAGATGCCGTCGCTTCTCGTCTTGTCGCGGTAGACCGTGACGCTCTCCACCAGGCTGCGGATAATCTCGATCCCCTCGCCGTCGCCGGCGCTGACGCCGGCCGAAAGCGCGGCCTGCATCTGCCCGAGCTGCTGCTCATAGCGCGCCAGTACCTGCGGATGCAGCGCCACCGTCGTCGGCGGTTCGGCAATGCTTTCGAGCTCGGCCTGCAGCGCGCGCTGCTCATTGGCCGCCCGCTTCTGGTCGTCGCTCGCCTTCTGCTGATCGCCCCATTCGTTGATCAGCATGTCCATGGTGCGGCCGGATGATCTTCTCCTTCTCGGCGATCTGACGCTCGATCGTGGCGCGAGGGCGAATCGCATCGCCGGCGAGGCGCTGCCGCTCCTGGTGATAGGTGCGGACATATTCGGCCATGACCGCCGGTGCGCGCATCTCGCCTTGCAGGCCCGCAAGCGCCGCGCGCTCGACCACGTCGAGATAGAACGTCTTCGGGTCCGGACAGATACCGCTCTCGGTCGCAGCCGAGCAGCGGATTCGCGTGCGGCCCGATTTGTCGCCCCCGCAACGCGCCAGTCCGGATCCGCATGAGCCGCAGCGCAACAGCCCAGAAAACAAATAGCGCGGCGCCGGTTTGCCTTGCGCATGCTCGATCGAGCGATCGGCCTTGCGTGCCAGCACCTTGTCCCACAGTTCGCGGTCGACCAGGGCCAGATCCGGCCGATCGACACTCTGCCATTCGCTCTCGGCATTCGGGCGGGAGACGCGCCGACCATTGGCCGGGTCCTTCACCATCCGGACCTTGTTCCAGACGATGCGGCCGGCATAGAGCTCGTTCAGCAGGATGCCCGAACCGCGGCGGCCATTGCCGTTGATCGTCGAGGCGTTCCACGCCCAGCCCCGCGGCGGTGCGATGCCCTCCCGGTTCAGCTCGTTGGCAATGCTGCGCGGCGCCTTTCCGGCGGCGTAGTGGGTGAATAGCCGCGGCTAATCCACGTAGGGATTGGCTGCGAGCCATTCCTCCAGGGCGTCGACGATCCTGATCAGTTCGGCCTCTTCCGGCGTATCCTCAAGGCATCCGGTCAGGCCCTGGACGTGCTCGATCGCGCGGGCGACGTCCGGGGCGCAGCGGCAGCGGCAGATCGGACATGCTGGCT
>NZ_JBFTZN010000516.1:0-1943 GCF_056406775.1 Allobosea sp. P1_A7 | reverse complement strand
GTGATTACGGCCAAGGATGACGCGGACAACATCAGGGCCAGCGCTTAGAAAAGTGCACCAAAAGGCCGAAGACATGACCGCTCCCACGATCCTCGCCGCGCCAAAGAAATCCCCTTGATCAAAGGGCGCCGTCCAGACATGACAACGCCACCGCCAGAAATGGAACCTTCCGGCGGACTACCCGATGGTCGCGCCGAACTATGCGGAATCCCGATCGGCCCTGGCGAAGGCGTCCGGCCTTGGTCAGTCGCGCAAGGCCGCCGCGTCTGCGCCTGAACCCATTGTCCAGGCTGCGACCACGGTCGCAGATAAGCCAAAACGCGCCTCGCGCGTCAAGGCAAGCGCACCGACCGCGGTCGTGGCCGCGCCGGAGAGCATCCAGGCGAAGCGCGCGCCACGCAAGGCGAAAGCTGTTGGGGAGCCAGTGGTGGAACCGCCCGCAAGACCCAAGAGGGCGCGCAAGACCGCCGCAACCACCGGATCGTGAGGCTCGGATCAAGTGCGCTTCGCCAAGTCGGCATCTATGTCGGCCGAATTCTCAGGGGCGAGAAGCCAGCCGACTTGCCAGTGTTGCGGCCGACCAAGTTCGATCTCGTCAACAAGCTCAAGACGGCGAAAGCGCTGGGCCTTACGGTGTCAACCACGCTCCTCGCACAGGCAACGGAGGTCATTGAATGATGTCGGCTATTGGGCGCGAACCGGCCAGGAGACACCTTCGGCGCCTTCTACTTGAGCGTCCCGTATCGTTCGAGATAGGCCAGCAGCAGACGCACCGTGGCGGGCGCGCCCTTGGCGGCGTAGCGCTGGCTGGTCCGTGTCGTGATGCCGAGCAGCGGCGCGACGCTGTGCTGGTTCAAGCCAAGCCGCTTGAGCGCGTCCCGGTATTCGTCGGCGGTCATCGCCAGCCCTCCCGCTGCAGCAGTTCCGGCAGCAGTGCGAACGCCGTCTCGACGGAGGGATAGTCCCACGACTGCATGGTCTCCTCCCGTTCGATCCAGCGATTGATGGTGGCGCAGTGATGCCCGCACTGGACCGACCAGCCGGTGTCGCGGACGCCGCAGAAAATCTCGTAAGCATCGTCGATGCTCTCGTCCTCCGCCCGGACGAACTTGGTCCAGAGCGCGACGTCGAGTTTGCGGAGCGCGCTGTTGGCGCGGGTGGTGATGACGTCGACGTTCATGGCGTGCCTGCCTTCGACGCTTCGGCGTCGGCCTTGGCGATTTCAAGCGCATGATCCCGGAGCGCCTGCTCGACCTCGTCGGCGCTGATCGTCGGATCGTCCTCGAACGGGTCGTATCCGATGCGCTCGACATAGGCGGCGGCGAGGCGGGTCCGGCGCTCGTCCCCGGTCTCGGCAATCAAGCCTTCCGAGACGGCGGCGTCGAACAGCTTCGATTCCAGTTCGGCGATGTCGGCGGACCGGTGTTCGCCAGTCCCGATGCGCAGATTGAAGACGCCGCTAGGCAGGCGCTCGATATAGAGCGAGCCGAGATAGGTATATCCCGGCATCCCCTCGACCAGGTCGTCGCCGATGACTGCGCCGACGTCAGCGGATTCCTCGCGGCTGGCGATGAATTCAGCAAGCGTCATGGTCGTTCCTTGTCTGGCGCACGGATTCGTCCGTCGAGGGACCCAACATAACGACAGGATGTCGTCCTGCAAGTGGCCGATCACGGCAAATTGTCGTGGCCACGGCACTGCATCGGCCCTTCCTCGAGCTTTTCGAGATCGGGCAGGTCGCGCAGGCTGGCGAGACCGAACAGCGCGGCGATCTCTTACGGTACGTTGATGTCGCCAACTGCAGCCCGTCATCGGGATCGACCACAGGACAGGATGACTTCTTGACTCTCGCAGGGGCGCGCGCCTATCTCCGCGGCATCCGTTAGCACTCGACACCCGAGACTGCTAACAGATGCCGGCAGCGTTTCCACGCAGGCCGCGCG
>NZ_JBFTZN010000515.1:0-1952 GCF_056406775.1 Allobosea sp. P1_A7 | reverse complement strand
GCACCATCCAACCCCTTGAGGTTGCTGATTTTCCTAGATAATTCCGGCCTGAAGTCGCGCAGACTTGGAAGATTCGCTTGGCGAGATCGATCGCCACGGCTCCTCCTTCGAACGCGCCTTGATGGCGCTCGCTGGCACCTTACGGTGCCAGCCGGAGGGGGGATCCACCCCATCAGTTCACAGTGCAGGCCGCCGCTCGAGACCAAGCGCCCACGGCTCCTAGGCTCGAACCAATTTTTTGCGGCCAATAAGCCAAGTAGTCAGTTCTGGGGCACAACGGTTAGCGGTCGGCCATACGGATTTCCTGCCCCGTAGGGGTTGTTGATGCTGTCAGACGAATACGGGCTGCCGTATCGTCCGTAAGGATTGCTCGTGCTGTCTGGATCGTATGGATTCGCGCTGAGGCGACCTCGATAGTTACCGTCTTGGTCATAGAGCTTCGGCGCGTTTGTTGCGTAAGGGTTCTTTGCTGACTCGTTGCTGTAAGGCGAGCCGTAGCGGCCATAGGGGTTGTTCAAGCTGTCCGGATTGTACGGGTTACCGGCTCCATACGGATTGTTGATGCACCGGGAATCATAGGGGCAATTTTGGGCGGTGGCTGTACCACTGATGCCAATGACGGCAACTGCCGCTAACAATGCCTGTTTCATCGTGACCACCTGCCGTCGAGTCTCTTGCGTCATCCCGGYGCGAAGATAGCATTCGCGCCCATTTTTGCTAGACGTTGGGCAAGCGCCGTGAGGGGCGTATCGCCAGACTTGCTTCAAAACGCTTCCGCCTGTGGAAAGCTCACTTGGAGCGCCGCAGCGTTTTTGATTGTTGGCCTTATCGTTGGCCTCATGGATACTTGAATTAGAAAAATATTTTAAATTTTAATACCAAATAGGTTTCTTACGGTTCCCTCCTGCGCACCATTGTTTAGCTTGGTTTCACAAGCATTCCGGATCAGCCGTAGGGCCAATCTGGGGCAAAGAGCCGAGCGTTTCCTCGGTCTTATGCTGCTGATCACGAATCGCGAAGCATCACTTCCGAGTGGCGGCCTGCTCTGCATATGTCCGGTAGCAATGCGGGCAAGTCGGCTTCCCGCTCGCAAATGCCATGCTGTCAGGCTCTAGGCGCTGAACGATATGGGTGTGTGGCAGGCGGAAGGTACCTACTCGCGAGCTGCCTGAATGGCTCACACACGATCCGATCAGCAGCGAGTGCTCGCTGCGCCCGCAGGAGGAGATTTCATGTCCTATGTCGATGAACTCGAGCCGCTCATTCGGTTGGAGCAGGAGCTGCGGCAGACGATCGCGCTGAGCCTCGCGGAAGAGAGGGGCCAACCCCACGGCGGGGCCCCGACCGAGGAGCAATTGCTCGTTGCCGATGAGGCGATCGCGGCTTGGGCCGAGGAGGTCGATTTCGAGCAGGACATGCGCGCTTTCCGGCCGCTGACGCCTCTGCAGACGCTGCTCGCCGAACATCTCGGGATATGCGAGCGCATTTTCGACATCCGCGACAGGCGGCTGTCCTGACCAGGATAAGGTCAATCGGGAGCAAGGCCGGGACGCTCCCGCGCGAGCCGGAACGGCCCGAGCGACCCGGCAGCCCCATACTTCGCAGGTCTAGCTGCCAGCCGTCTCCTCGGCCGTCGCCTTGTCGAGAATCTCGACCACCTCTTCCAGGCTCTCCTTCACGCCGAGCATGAAGTCCTTGCGGAAGCCGATGATGGTGTCCGGCGGGTTGCCCTTGAACGTGTAGACCACGCTGACCTGCGCGGGATTGACGTAGACGGGCTTCCCATCGGAGGGCGAAGTGAACTTGCAGAGCTTAGGCATGATCTCTTCCGTCAATGGCGATTCGATGAGCAGAGCTATACGGCAATGCGGCCGCTCGACGAAAACGCCGGGCGTTGGTGCCAGCCAGCTGATGAAGATCGCGTCACAATTTGGCATGGCGAGAGCCGTGTC
>NZ_JBFTZN010000514.1:0-1954 GCF_056406775.1 Allobosea sp. P1_A7 | reverse complement strand
GTGCCTATCGGGTCCGTTCGCTCCCGGCCTGAATCCGCTGGGGCGCCAAATCGAGACAAGCCGGCACTCCTCTTGCGGCGGCCATTGCCCCAAATGACTGAGGCATCCAGTAGCGTCCGGTCGARCGGCCGCGCTCACGCCCGTAGCAGCGCTGGCATTCGCCCTCTGCAGGACGAGCAAAGGCTCCCCTTCTTGCGCATGAAGTAGCCAGCGGGCACAGTGCCTCTGCTTGGACCACGCTATCTCCTTCCGCCGTTTCTGCTGCATATGAAGGGATTTTGCTATGAATCCGAAGGCTACGCCGGCTGAACTCCCGGGTAATACTGAAAAAATCGTCGATCGCCGCAGCATCCTGCTCGGAGGCACAGCGCTCGCCGCGGCGGGGCTGTCGGGCTCGGCCGCGATCGCCCAGGCGCAGCCCGCGCCCGCGGCACCGGCGGGCTCCGCAGGGCGCAAGCCCAACATCGTCGTGATCTTCGGCGACGATATCGGCATTCCCCAGATCAGCGCCTACACCATGGGCATGATGGGCTACCGCACGCCCAATATCGACCGCATCGCGCAGGAAGGTGCGATCTTCACCGACAGCTATGGCCAGCAGAGCTGCACCGCCGGCCGCRCCTCCTTCATCCTCGGCCAGGAGCCGTTCCGCACCGGTCTTCTGACCATCGGCATGCCGGGCGACCCGCACGGCATCCAGGACTGGATGCCGACCATTGCCGACGTCATGAAGACGCAAGGCTATGCGACCGGACAGTTCGGCAAGAACCATCTCGGCGACCGCGACGAGCACCTGCCGACGCGGCATGGATTCGACGAGTTCTTCGGCAATCTCTACCACCTGAATGCCGAGGAAGAGCCCGAGGGCTACTTCTATCCGAAGGACCCGGAGTTCAAGCGCAAGTTCGGCCCGCGCGGCGTGATCAAGTCCTCGGCCGACGGCAAGATCGAAGATACCGGGCCGCTCAACACCAAGCGCATGGAAACGGTCGACGAGGAGTTTTTGGCCGGCGCCAAGGATTTCGTCGACCGGCAGGTGAAGGCGAACCGCCCCTTCTTCCTCTGGTTCAACTCGACCCGCATGCATGTCTTCACCCATCTGAAGAAGGAATCGATGGGCAAGACCGGCAAGGGCATTCATGCCGACGGCATGGTCGAGCATGACGGCATGGTCGGCGAACTCCTGAAGCAGCTCGACGATCTGCGCATCGCCGACAATACGATCGTGATCTACACGACCGATAACGGCGCCGAGCTCGCGCTCTGGCCGGACGGCGCGATGACGCCGTTCAAGAGCGAAAAGGGCACGACCTGGGAAGGCGGCATGCGCATTCCCATGATGGTGCGCTGGCCGGGCGTGATCAAACCCGGCACGCAGTACAACGACACGATCTCGCTGATCGACTGGTTCCCGACGCTCTGCGCCGCCGCCGGGGCGGGAGACATCAAGGAGAAGATGAAGGCCGGCTTCACCGCGGGAACCAAGACCTTCAAGGTCCATCTCGATGGCTTTGATTTCGGGCCCTATTTCAGGGGCGAGGTCAAAACCGCACCGCGCGACGCGTTGATGTATTTCGATCAGGCCGGAAATCTCAACGCGATCCGCTGGAACGACTGGAAGCTCAGCTTCGCCCAGGCCAAGGGCAATATCGCGACCGGCACGCGCGAGGTCACGGCCTGGGCGATGATCACCAACCTGCGCATGGATCCCTACGAGCGCGGCCTCGAAGAAGGCGGCGAAGCCATGAAGTTCCTGGCCCAGAACATGTGGCTGCTCGTGCCCATACAGGGCAAGATCAAGGAGTTTTTCTCCGACTTCGACCAGTATCCCTACCAGTCCGGCAGTTCGCTCAATGCCGGCGGCATCAACTACGGGCTGCTCAACCAGCAGGCCGCGATGAAGCGCCTCAAGGAGCTGGAATCGCTCCGGCCTCGCTGAGAAACCAATGGCTCG
>NZ_JBFTZN010000513.1:0-1959 GCF_056406775.1 Allobosea sp. P1_A7 | reverse complement strand
CCCCCCCAAGGGTCGCCCTAACCGGCGGCCCTTTTCTTTTGAAGCACAGAGATGCCACTGCGCGTGACGCGGCCTGGGCGAGCGGAAATATTGAAGCGCTGAAGAGGGCGGCTCCCAGATATCGCAAAGAACTTTCGTCAGCGGATTTGGCATCGACATGTGTCCTGCGGCGCCGCCGAAAATAGGGTTGCGCGTCGCTGCTGTCACAGTCTCTGGAGCCGCCGTGCCGGAGGCGCATACCGCGGCCGTCGAAGCCGTCATGGCGGAGGAGGGCTGGCAGGAGTCGGTCGTCGTGCCGGCGCTATCGCCGGTCGAGAAGCTGGCGGCCTTCGTCGCCTCCAATCAGGACATCGCGGCCCTAATATCGAGTCAAAACCCGCTGGCGAATTGATGCTGGACACAATCTGAGCGATTGTCCATACCACGTTACGCTAGGATGGCTGTCGGTGACAGTCTCGAACTCCCGTAGCATTGGTGGCGCTAAGCATGAAGACGGCCCATAAGATTTTCCTTGCTCGTAATGCTTATCGGGCCGTAAGTAAAATTCGATCTATGCTTGGCAAGAGCGACGATCTGGTTTGCGAACGGCATGGAGTTCGTTATCAGCTCAACCTTAACGAAGGGATCGACTTTTCGATATATCTTCTGAAAAGCTTTGAGCCTATGACACGCCAAGCGATCGCCAGGATTGTCAAGGAGGGCGATACAGTTTTGGATATTGGCGCAAATGTAGGCGCGCATACGCTCACATTGGCCAAGGCTGCTGGCCCCTCTGGAAAAGTTTTCGCCTTCGAACCGACCAGTTATGCGTTCCGCAAGCTCACGGCTAATATAGAACTTAACCCCGATCTTGCCGGCAGAATCGTTGCGCTTAACCAGTTTGTGACGGCGAACGACACAGATGATCGGCCAACCGAAATCTACTCGAGTTGGCCCCTGGTCGCTGACGAAACGGCGAGCCTACATGACCAGCACCTGGGCCAACTCATGACCAGCAATGATGCTGTTAGCAGCACTCTAAGTTCGGTGGCACAGACGCACGGAATTGAGAGAGTGGACGTCGTGAAGCTCGATGTCGATGGTTTCGAGATGCAGGTTCTTGACGGTAGCAATGGTTTCCTTGAGCGTCACAGACCTATCTTCATTATGGAATTGATGCCGTTCGAGCTCATTGAGCGCGGCGGTGACATAGACCGCTACACGTCATTCTTCGATAATCTCGGATACAGTTATTACACAGAGTCTGGGCGACCGATAGGAAAGAGCCTGAAGCAGATTGTCGAGCGTATGCCCCGTGGAATGAGCCGAAACATCGTCGCCCGGGTCTAGTTTGTCGTTCCTGTCGCGAAACGCGCTTGAAAGAAAATCCATCCGGCTGCCCCATCGTCTTCGCTTGCATCGGGATAAACGGCCCGCATCGAGAGGCTTTGGTTGGGATTGGAGAGCCGATCCCAAACCCCGAAGCTGGGGCGCTTCCTGATAGATACGGGCGCATCAAGTAGCGCGGTTGATCCCGAGATGCTCAAAGGGCTGAACCTTCAGCCTACCGGCGATTATGGTCCACATGCCATCGACGAAGGGAGTTCCGCTGTCGATGGCGGTTTTCGACATATCGCTCATGATACCGGCTGGTGACTACGAGATTCCGTTAATTCTCCCGGCGATTGGGGTAAGCGCAGCAGGCTTCAAAGCCCAGGGGATTGACGGGTTAATCGGGAGGGATGTGCTCTCCCAGTGCTACCTTTCTTTCAGTGGCCGACTTGGTAATTTCACCCTCGCTTACTAGCGTAGCGCTGAGCCCGCCCTGACCGGCGGGCTTCTCTTTTGGGGCGGTAGGAGTCAAGCAAAAGCGCCCACGGCGGGGTCATAGAGCCCGCCGTCGATCGCTTTGGGTGATTATCCGACAAGCCTCTGCGCCACGCTGCGCGATAATGAGTTCCCGCCAGGGGTCTGGCTTCT
>NZ_JBFTZN010000512.1:0-1964 GCF_056406775.1 Allobosea sp. P1_A7 | reverse complement strand
ACTGGAGAGGAAACGGCAATGCCCCAGACCGCGGCGCACGGCGCGAAAGCCGACATTCTCGCCGACGAGAGTTTCATGTCGGCCGACGACCTSAAAGYCTACATGGCGGACATCGAGATGGCGAAGGCATCCAAGATGCTGGGTGCCATGGATAAGGCCGAGGAGGCACGCCAGAAGCTGATCAAGACGCTTGCGGAAGAGGTCGAGGTCAATGCCGAGCTGATTGCCCGGATCAAGCACAACCTCGCMGTGAAGACGCGCGCGGCTGCCGAGCGYGGCGAGCGCGAGGTCATGGTGATGCGGTTCCCGAGCGCGCTGTGCAACGACAARGGCCGTGCGCTCAACAAYTCAGAGGCGGACTGGCCGACGACGCTCACCGGACGGCCGCGCCAGGCCTATGAATTCTGGAAGGAGCATCTGAAGCCCGCGAATTATCGGCTGCGCGCGATGATCATCGACTGGCCGGGTGGGCTGCCCGGCGATGTCGCCTTCTTCCTGGCCTGGTCCTAACCGGGAGGGCGTGATCATGGATGCTCCTGTCAGCAAGGCCATGAAGCGAGAGCCTTACGAGCGYCAGTTGAAGGAATTTCAYGGCGAACTGGTCAAGCTCCAGGAATGGGCCAAGCATACCGGYGCCAAGATCTGCATTATCTTCGAGGGCCGTGAYGGCGCCGGYAAGGGCGGTGTCATCAAGGCGATCACCGAGCGGGTGAGCCCGCGGGTCTTCCGCGTCATCGCGCTTCCTCCGCCGACCGATCGCGAACGCTCGCAGATGTACGTCCAGCGCTATCTGCCCCATCTSCCGGCMKCCGGCGAAGTCGTGATCTTCGATCGCAGCTGGTACAACCGCGCCGGCGTCGAACGGGTGATGGGGTTCTGTACGGAGGAACAGGCCCAGGCCTTCCTGTTCGCAGTCCCGAGCGTCGAGAAAGTCATCGTCGAATCCGGCATCATCCTGCTGAAATACTGGCTTGAGGTCAGCCCGAAGGAGCAGACGCGCCGGATCGAGGAGCGCATCACCGACCCGCGCAAGATCTGGAAGCTGTCGCCYATGGATCTGAAATCCTATGGCCGCTGGAATGACTATTCCCGWGCCCGCGACGACATGTTCCGGGCRAGTGATACGAGCTGGGCGCCCTGGTTTGCCGTCCATTCCGACGACAAGCGCCGCGCTCGGCTGAACATCATCTCTCATATCCTGTCCTCGATCCCCTACGAGGCGCCACCACGCGAGAAGATCAAGCTGCCAAAACGCCAGAAGATCGACGACTACGAGGAGACGAATTTCGCTCGGCACTGGGTCGCGGAGACCTGCTGATGCGCAGTGAAGTGAGGCAGCGACAGGGAGGCCATAGTGCAACGCTCTGAGGCTGCACTGGAGGTTCAATTACCTGCGGGGGCCGAGGCCAGCAAGGCGACGTTGCCCGCTGCCCGTCACCGATACCGGATCGTATGCGGTGTATTCGCCCTGGCCGTGATCTCCGGCCTTCTCCTGAATCTCGTCCTCGGCTCCAGACCGGACGACATGGCGAATGCAATCCGGTACACGGATATCGTCGCGCGTCCGCCCGCCGGGGAACAATATGGCTGGTCGATCGCGGGCTTCTCGATCGCACTGTTCCTGCAAGCATTCCTGATCCTCCTGCTGCTGTTCGAACGCCAACGACGCTCGGTTGCCGAGCGTGAGGCAAGCCAATTCCTGTCGGAAGCGGTGACAGTCAATCGGCGCATTTCCCTGGGAGAAATGTCCGGGTACATCGCGCATGAGCTCAAGCAGCCGCTGAGCGCAATCCTGATCAATACCGAAGCGGCCGAGATCATCCTCAGGAACGCAGCCCCCAGCATCGCGGACCTTCAGGACATCGTCGCGGACATCAAGCGGGACGAGATGCGCGCGGTCGAGATCATCGACCGCGTGCGGAACATGATCCGACCGACACCGTCGCCCACCCGGACGATCGATC
>NZ_JBFTZN010000511.1:0-2000 GCF_056406775.1 Allobosea sp. P1_A7 | reverse complement strand
TCCTTGTTCAGCGTGATCGGGATCACGGGCTGGATGTTGAGGACATTCTGCAGCTGCCTATGCGGCCCGACATTGAAGTTGAAGTTGTTCTGGAAGGGCAGGCTGATCATGTCGGCAACGGGGTTCTGCGCCGCCTTGGCCAGATCGGCCGTGCTGTTCGTCGAAGCCTCCGCCAGCGCTCCTCCCGAACACGACAAGGTCGCGAAGAGTGTCAGTCTGGCTAAGCTGAACAACGTCCTCGCGCTCACGGCCGGAAATTCCTTCATCGACAATAAAGCTGCCGACGGCCAAAACCGGTTTCCCGTTTGCCCGCGGCACTTATACTGTGCGACAAAACAGCAATCGGATTTCGAGACCACTCATTTTGCGCCAACTTTACGGTATTCCGGAGTGTCCAGCGCGTGTCTGAAATCCCCGTCATCTCCAGCCATATCCTGCACGGCCTGCCAGCGTTCCTGCGGCATGAACTCGGGGAGAGGGCGCTTCTGCGGGCGAACCRTGCGGCAGGCTTCGATATCGAGCTGACCGAGGGCCGCAATTGCTTCATCCCGCATGCCGCAGTGCTCGGCTTCGTGAATGCCGCCGCGAGAGTCGCCGGCGAGCCCAATCTCGGGTTCCTGATCGCCCCGATGATGAACGCCGGCAACTATGGCTRTTTCGGGCGCTATATCCTGGGAGCCGAGACGCTCGGCCACTCCATMGAGCGGGCGATTGCGGCCCTTGGCTATCACAGCACCCACGACCGGATGTCGCTCGCGATCACCGGCGACGAGGCGCGCTACAGCTATGTCTTTGCGCTCGCCGGCCACGCTGGCTACGAGATGATCGCCGGTGCGGCGGCCGGCGTTCTGCTCAGCGTCATCAGGGCCTATTTGCCGTTCGACTGGCGGCCGCTGCGCATCGAGCTCAATATCGAGAGGCCGCGCCAAACCGGCCTGTTCGAAGATCTCTTCCACTGCCCGGTCCTGTTCAACGCGCCGGCCGTGACGATCGTCATCGAACGCCATCTCTTGTCGGCTGCTCCGAACCGCGGGTCATGGCCCATTGTCACCATCGAGGACGTGGCGCGAGACCGGCCCGGCGGAGCGCCACACGATCTGCTCGACGTCGTCATGGCACAGGTCCGGGCCCAGGTTCTCACCGGCAGCGTCTCGATCGATCGGGCTGCGCGACCGATGGGGACCAGCGTCCGGACGTTGCAGCGCGAGCTGAACCGGGCCGGCACCGATTTCCGCAGCCTGGCAAACGCGGCACGGCTCCAGCGCGCGACCGAATTGCTTCGGCACATGAACGGCTCGATCACCCGTGTTGCGGCGGAGATGGGCTATTCCTCTCCCGCCAATTTCGCGCGCGCCTTCCAGAAGGCGACCGGCCGCACACCCCGGGAGTTTCGCTCGGACATGTAGTCGCGCACCGTTCCGCAGTACCCCGCAGCTCTGCGATCCGCACCGGCTGTAGGACGGGTTCTCGGAGCGTCATCGCCCTCAACCTGCTCGTTCGAAGGTGATCATGTTCTGCAGGGGGTCGGCAGATGTCAGCCTGACCCGGATCCTATCGCCCGGCTTGCTGTCCTGCCCGCGAACCCGCGCGACCACCGGCAGCTCGCAGAGCTGGATGCGCAGGCCGTGCTCATCCGCGTCGGTCACGACCGCCTCGAACGCGGTTCCTTCGCTGCCCTGGAGCATARGAGCTTCGGCCAGATCGATGACGTCCCGGTCCACTTGACCGTCGCGCGCATCGGCCCGCGCCATCACCGCAGGCAGTTGTTCGAATGCGGCCGATACCGCTGGCGGAACCGGCTGGCCGTTCGCCACCGCCAGGGCGGCGCGCACCACATAGCGATCGGCGAGACGGCGCAGCGCGCGTGGACCCACCTGAACAGGAGGTCGATGCTCTCGGCGACGGCCGCTACCAATTGATCTTCCGCCCGCGCCTACGCGCCGAGGAGCAGAACGCCACCCTGTCCCTGGCCAGCAATATCGCGATCGCGGCTGCACTCC
>NZ_JBFTZN010000510.1:0-2010 GCF_056406775.1 Allobosea sp. P1_A7 | reverse complement strand
GGGCAGGAGCGCCTGAAGTTCAAGCGCTGGCGCGAGGGGCCGGGCTGGTACGCGATCGAGGAGGCGCCGCTTGCTGCCGCCGGCATCGAGGAAGAGTTCCTGATCGCGCAGACGCAAGAGGCCGGGTTGCTCGTCGAGAGCCTTGGGCGCGGCCATTGGCGCGGCATCAACGCACCGCATTACCAGGACGTGCTGATCGCGACCAAGCCGGAGCGCAGCCGATGAGCCGCCGCATCCTCGTCGTCGCGCATAACCATCCCGATCTGCATCCCGGTGGCACCGAGATTCTGGCTCATGACCTCGCGGGTGGTTATCGCGAGCAGGGCTGCGACGTGCTCTTCCTCGGCGCAACCAACGCGATCCACCGTGAGGCGCATCCCGGCACGGCCTTGCAGGCTACCGGAACCGATGGCGATGTCCTGCTGTGGAGTGGCCATTTCGACCGCTTCTATCTCAGCCAGATCGATCACTACGGCACACTCCAGGATCTCGCCGGCCTGCTCCAGGAATACCGGCCGGATGTGATTCACATCCACCATCTCGTGCTGATCGGGGCCGAGTTCCTGACGCTGGCGCGGCGCCTCCTGCCGGCGGTGAAGATCGTGATGACGCTGCATGACTATTACCCGATCTGCCATAATGACGGGCTGATGGTGCGGCCGACCGACAAGGAGCGCTGCACCGCAGCCTCTCCGACACGCTGCCGTGGCTGCTTTCCCGGAATCGGCTCCGACCGCTTCCTGCTGCGCGAGCGCTTCCTGAAGACCCATCTTGCAGCGGTCGATCAGTTCGTCGCGCCGAGCCGCTTCCTGCGCCAGCGCTATGTCGACTGGGGGCTAGCGGGCGACCGCATCGACGTCATCGAGAACGCTCGCCCGGCTCGCGAACCGGCGCCGCACCGGGCCAAGCGCGGGCCCCGCGCCAGCTTCGGCTATTTCGGCAACGTCAATCCCTGGAAGGGGGTGCTGGAGTTGGTCAAGGCAACCTCGCTGCTCAGTGCCTCGGGCCTGCGCGGCTTCGAAATGCGCATCCATGGCGGGACACCGTTCCAGAGCGAGGCCTTCGTTGGGCAGTTCGAGGCGGCGCTCGCGGCCTCGGACGGCACGGTCACCCATTGCGGACCCTATCATCGCGACGAGATGCCGGAGCTGATGGCCGAGATCGATTGGGTGGTAATGCCCTCGATCTGGTGGGAGAACGCGCCGCTCGTCATCCAGGAGGCGTTCCAGCACCGCCGCCCCGTCATCGCCAGCGGTATCGGCGGCATGGCCGAGATGGTGCGGGACGGCATCGACGGGCTGCATGTCCGCCCGGGCGATCCGGCCCAGCTTGCCCGCACCTTGCGGCGCGCGGTCGAGGAGAAGGGCCTGTGGGATCGCCTCGTCGACGGCATCCGGCCCCAGCCGACCATCGCTGAATGCACCACGGCGCATCTCGCGCTGTTCGACAGGCTCACACTCGCGGAGGCGGCATGACGGTCATGCGTGATCCCGACGGAACCGAGCGGCTGCCCAATGTCGTTCCGGCGCGTCTCAATGGCCGTGTCGATGCCCTCGACGGCAACCGCCTGCATGGCTGGATCTGGGATGAAACCCGTCCCGAGGAGCGGCTCAAGGTCCGGCTCAAGCTCGATGGGCGGGTTGCGATGGAAGCCGTCGCCGACCAGAGCCGCATCGACCTTCGCCGCAACGGCATTGGCGACGGGCGCCATGCCTTTGCGATGGAACTCGACGACACGCTGGTCGCAGCCCGCGACCGGCTGAGCATCGTCGGCGTCTCTCCGAGCACGGATGTTGAGCTCGAGCTCAGATTGCCGCCGCCGGCCGAGCTCGCAGCCGAGGCTGCGATCGCGGTGCCGCTTGCGCGCTTCTTCGATCGCGTCGAGGCGTTGATCGCGCTCAACCGGCGTGGGCAGCTCGCACAGAAAGAACTCGTCGAGAAACTCGACGAGATGACGACGCGCATGGCGGGCAGCGGCGTACAGCGCGACGAGGCCGCGGAGGCCGCGCG
>NZ_JBFTZN010000509.1:0-2016 GCF_056406775.1 Allobosea sp. P1_A7 | reverse complement strand
TCGGAACCTCGCGCCCGGCAAAATTCCGCAGCTCGTCGGCAGCATTGTGCACGCCATCGATTGCGCGGGTGGTTTCGACGATGGCGTCCGGCAGCGGCTTGCCACCCTCGCGCGCGATCTGCATAGCAAAATGATCGCGTCGGGCCTCCATGAGACCGGCCAGTCGCCGTAGAATGGCGATGCGCTCATAGGGCTTCAGCCAGCCATCCCGATCCCGGAACACACGTTCGGCCGCCTGCAGCTTGGCTTCGAGCGCAGCAGCGTCATCGGTCTCGATCTCAGTGATAGGAGCGCGGTCAAAGGCTTGAACAACCTGCAGCATCGTCCCTCTCCCGTCAGGCCAGCTCGATATCGGGCGTACGGTTGCGCAACTCGTCCACCAGAACGCGCGTGTTCTCGGAATAGTCGATCGGCACCTCGACGAGATGAACGCCGCCACCCGCGAATGCGGCTTCCAGCGTTGGAGCAAGATCCTCCGCTGCGGCGACGCGAGACCCCTTGGCACCATAGGCTTCGGCATAACGGACGAAATCCGGATTGCCGAAGGTCAGGCCGAAATCCGGGAAATTATCGACCGCCTGCTTCCAGCGGATCATGCCATAGGCATTGTCGTTGAGGATGACGACGACGAGATTGAGGCCGAGCCGGACGGCGGTTTCCATCTCCTGCGAGTTCATCATGAAGCCGCCATCGCCGCAGACGGCCATGACGCGGCGTTCGGGATACAGCATCGCCGCCATCATCGCGGAGGGCAGCCCTGCCCCCATCGTTGCGAGCGCATTGTCGAGCAGCAGCGTATTGGCGACATGGGTGCGGTAGTTTCGGGCGAACCAGATCTTGTACATGCCGTTGTCGAGGCAGACGATGCCATCCTCCGGCATCACCTGGCGTACGTCATGGACGATGCGCTGGGGCGTGATCGGAAAGCGGTCCTCATCGGCACGGTCATTGATCCTCGCCAGGATCCTTTGGCGCAGGTCGAGCAGGGACACATCGGGTTCAAGCTTGCCGCCGAGCCGTTCAGCGAGCTGAGTCACGGTCGCGCCGATATCGCCGATCACCTCGGCGTCGGGGTGGTAGACCTGCTCCACATTGGCGGATTGATAGCCGATATGGATCACCTTCGGACCGCCAGCGCTCTGCATCAGGAAGGGCGGCTTCTCGACCGTGTCGTGACCGATCGAGATGATCAGGTCCGCCCGGTGCACGGCTTCATGGACATAGTCTCGTTCGGAGAGGGCAGCGGTCCCCATATAGAGGTTCGAGCCGCCGGTGACCGCGCCCTTGCCCATCTGGGTGTTGAAGAAGGGCAGCCTTGTACGCCGCACGAAGGCCGAGAGCGCCTCGACGAGACGAGGCCGGTTGCCGGCAGCACCGATCATGACCAGCGGCCTCTTTGCCGCCAGGATCATCTCGGCCGCGCGGTCAAGCGCCGCGCTCTGCGCAACCGGCCGCTCGAGCGGATGAACCGGGATGACGGGGATGTCGTCGATCTCCTCGGCAGCGACATCCTCGGGCAACTCGAGATGCACCGGCCCCGGCCGTTCTTCCATCGCGACGCGGAAGGCGTCGCGCACAGCAGCCGGAATGCTGGCGGCGCTGACGATCTGCCGTGTCATCTTGGTCAGCGGCTTCATCGAGGCGACGACATCGACGATCTGGAAACGCGCCTGCTTGGCGGTCATGATCGCCTTCTGGCCGGTGATCATGATCATCGGCATGGCACCGAGATGGGCATAGGCCGCGCCGGTCGAAAAGTTCAGGGCGCCCGGTCCGAGCGTCGCGATGCAGACCCCCGGTCGGCCCGTCAGCCGACCATGCGTCGCCGCCATGAAGGCTGCCGCCTGCTCATGCCGCGTCAGGACGAGCTTGATGCCGGAATTGCGGAGGGACTCGACGACATCGAGATTTTCCTCGCCCGGCACACCGAAGATGCAGTCGACGCCCTCATTCTCGAGCGCCGCTACCAGGAGATCGGACCCCTTCGTCATCACTTGCTGCCTTTCACAAGAGCAC
>NZ_JBFTZN010000508.1:0-2036 GCF_056406775.1 Allobosea sp. P1_A7 | reverse complement strand
CTACTGTCGTCGGGCCGGATCATCTTCCTCGACGACCCGACGAGTTCGATGGATACGGCGACGGAGCGTCAATTCGTGACCCGTCTCAAGGAAGGATTGAGTCCGGATCAAACGCTGATCGTGACGACACATCGCAATGCGGTTCTGTCCCTGGTGTCACGCATCGTTGTGATCGATGGCGGACGGGTCGTTACCGATGGTCCAGTCGAGAAGGTAATGCGTATCCTCAATGAAAAGGCCGGCGGGGTCTGATGAGTGCTGAAACCGGAAGCCAAGTGGCGAGATTGCGGCGTGAGCGATGAAGCGAGCTAGGCGCCGATCGATCCGACGCACTTTGCGCAATCTGTCGGCTTTCTCCGCTTGCGCGCTTTTGGTCTTCGTCGACGGTACGCCGACACAGGCACAGGAACCAACGGCCGCAAATTCTCCAGCCGTCCGATCCGGATGCGGCTTTCTCAACTTGACAAAGAAGGATCTCACCAGCGCTCTGAAGGAGTGCGGCGCCTTCGCGCCATTCTTCCTGTCGGATGAGCCCCGGTATCAGGCGCCGCGGGAGCCGTTTGCACTCGGGCTGCGCGGTGACGAGGCTCCCATGCTGTTTGGGCAGAACCGCTTCGTGCAGCACTTCCCCCTCTATCTGACCGGCCTTTACCCGCGGCAACGAAACGACGACGGCGACACAGCTGCCGCGACGGTCAAGCAGGCGGCACTGGGCGGCACTGTCCGAGGGGGGATGATCGTAGAGCATGCCGACGATATTGGGCAGCCGACGGTGAGGGTCGGCACGGTGATCTGGGGAGCAGAGCCGCCCCTGCTGACCGCGAACGGCAAAGTCTCGCGGATCTTTGGAAACCTAACCATCAACGGGCACGAGGTTGCGATGAGCCTGGCGTTGTCGCCGGCCGTGGCCGGGGGGGGCCTGATGATCGAGATCAAGGTACGGGGCGAAGGCGAGGGCGAAGTCGGCGTTCCCCGCCTTCGCCAGACGGGAGATCGCTCCGGAGAACCAATGGATATGGTCGGTCGCAGGCGGGCTGAGGGCGAGTTCGTTTTCACCCCGGCGACTGATTCGCAGGCGCTTCAAAACGTCACTGGCGCCTTGCTGAAGGGACAATGGATCGACGTGCCGGTCCGGCCGAAGGGCGAAACTTCCTATATGCTGACAATGGAACTGGCGCGGCCCGGGAAGGAGCTGATCAAGCGTGCGTTCGCAGATTGGAATCTTCCGGACGAAGCCCGCTAGTTTCTGACCTTCGCAATCAAGGTGCGGCCGATCTGACTCTGTCGCAAGTCGGATCGAGCTCGTGACGGCGAACGGGCGGCGTGTCATCGTCGACGGAACCGTTGATGTCGATGCGCTGCTTCGGATTCTGCGCGCTCTGGAAACGCTACGGTGATCCCGGTTCCGACGGGCGTCCGGGTCTGGTTGGCGACGGGCTACACGGATATGCGCCGCGGCTTTCCGGGCCTGTCGCTGCAGGTGCAGGAAGTGCTTCGCCGGGATCCACTGAGCGGGCATCTCTTCTGCTTCCGTGGTCGCCGCGGCGATCTTTTGAAGGTGATCTGGCATGATGGCCAGGGCGCCTGCCTGTTCACGAAACGGCTGGAACGCGGGCGCTTTTTTTTGTGGCCGAGCCCAGCGGACGGGGCGGTAAYGATCTCGACGGCTCAGCTCGGCTACCTTTTGTCCGGAAYCGATTGGCGCAGCCCCCAGGAAACGTGGCGCCCAACGCGGGTCGGTTAGCATTTAGCTTTTGAAATCGCAGGCGAAATCTGATTCACTGGCTTCGTGACGTTGAAGGTACGCCTCCGGGGATGGCCGCCTTGTTTGGCGCTGAGGAAGGGCTGAAGTCCTAGGGATAATCCTAGGAGTAGCCCTATGACTTTGTCTCGCGTCGAGGTGATCACATCTGTCGAGCGTCGGCGCCGGTGGTCTCGCGAGGAGAAGGAGCGGCTTGTCGCGGCGTCGTTCGAGCCTGGCGTTTCCTCATCCGAGGTCGCGCGTGCCGCTGGCATTCACGTGAGCCAGCTGTTCC
>NZ_JBFTZN010000507.1:0-2038 GCF_056406775.1 Allobosea sp. P1_A7 | reverse complement strand
CATCTATTCCGGTTCGGCGCAGATGGCGGCTCTTCAGGTCTGGCGGGACGGGGCGCAGCTGCTGCCATTATTCGCCGCAATCGTGCTGATGAACGCGCGCTACGTGCTCTATGGCGCGGCACTGCGCCCCTGGCTCGCGGGAGCGCCGCCGCTCGCAAGCTACGGAACCCTGTTCTTCCTCGGCGATGGCAACTGGGCGCTGGCGATGGCCGAGCGGGAACACGGTCAGGACGATGCGGCCTTCGTGCTGGGTTCGGGGATCGCGATGTTCGCGCCCTGGATTTTCGGCACCTTGATCGGCCGCCTCAGTGGCGGCCTGATCGGCGACCCGGCGCGCTACGGCCTGGACTTCATGCTGATCGCCTTTTCAGCAGCGCTCCTCATCGGGATGTGGAAGGGCAAGGCCGATCTCGGACCGGTGCTCGCTGCCGGCCTTGCGGCTGTGATGCTCGCTCCCTTCGTCTCCAGCGGCTGGATCATCGTCGCCGGCGGACTTGCCGCAGCCGCAGCCGGCGCCCTGCTCTTCCGCAATCCGGCCCCGAGCGAGGCCCTGCCGTGAGCCTCGACCAGCGCTTCGCGATCGCGCTAGTGGTGATGGCGACGGCCTCCTATCTCTGCCGCGCCGGCGGGTTCTTCTTCATGCGCTTCGTTGCTTTGACGCCCAGGCGCGAAGCGGCGCTGCGAGCCCTCCCCATCGGCGTCATGACGGGCATCATGGCGCCGGTCGTACTCCAGGGACGCGTCCCGGAATGCGCAGGTCTCGCCGCGGCCATCCTGGTCATGAAAGCGAGCGGCAGCGACCTTGCGGCAGCGCTCGCCGGGGTCGCCGTCGTCGCGCTGCTGAGACAATGCCTCTAGTAGAAGTTGCGTCCATGCCGGTACAGCCTCGCCTTTCCCAGGTCGCGCTGCGTCGGATACAATCGTCGATCTGAGCAAAAGCCTGTTCCCGCTGCGGGAGGTCGCTGCCCATGGTCATGTCGCCGCCCCCGGCAGTCCCGAGGCGGCCGCCGTTCGTCCCGACGCATTGCCACTGTCCGCCGTGCCGCCCAGAACCGGAAGGGACCGATCGATGGAACGCCGAGATCTGCTGAAGGCCATCGCGCTCGCCTCCTCCGCCGGCGCAGCCGGCGGGCTCTCGCTTGCCGCGGAAGCCCAGGCCCAGACGGGCAAGCGCGGCATCGGTACCAGGGACGTCGCGCCGCTCAGCCCGGATTACTTCATCCCCGAGCGCTTCAAGGGCAAGACGCTCATCGTCACCGGCTGCGCGCGCGGCATGGGCGCGCTCGCGGCCCAGCGTGCCGCCCGCGAGGGCGCCAATGTCGTCGGTGCCGACTGGTTGCAGGAACAGGGCTCCGAACACATGAACGCCATCGCGAAGGCAGGCGGAAAGGCGGAGTTCGTCTTCGGCGATATCTCCGACACCGAGACCTGCGAGCAGATGGTGAAGGTCGCGGTCGCTCGCTTCGGCCGGCTCGATTACGCCATCAACAATGCCGGCGTCATGGACGGCGTCTATTCCGGCGCGCCGATCGAATACGAGCGGCAAAAACACCTGCTCTTCGCGCCGATCCATGAGGCCACGGACGCCTACTGGGACAATGTCTTGCGCACCAATGCGACCGGCGTGTTCAAGTCGATGCGCGCCGAGCTCAAGCAGATGGTGAAACAGAATCTCGGCGGCGCCATCGTCAATGTCGGCTCGGTCACCGGGCTAACCGGGTTCGGCGGAAATCCGGCCTATGTCGCCAGCAAGCACGCGGTGACCGGCCTCACCCGCTCGGCCGCGATCGACTATGCCGCCTATGGGATCCGCATCAACTCGGTGAACATGGCCCAGACCGCAACCCCGATGGTCGAGCGCGCGCTGGAGCTCGTGACCAGGAAGCTGCAGGACACAGGCGGCGGCCCGAGCATGCTGAAGGCCGAAAGCCTGCTGCAGGCGGCCGATTCCCATAAGCGCGACGCGACGCCGGCGGAACAGGTCGCGATCATGCTCTTCCTGCTCTCGGACGAAGCCTCAAACCTCACCGGCGGCACC
>NZ_JBFTZN010000506.1:0-2041 GCF_056406775.1 Allobosea sp. P1_A7 | reverse complement strand
GAGCAGCGGCGCCGCCGGCATGGACCTCCGTGCCGCCCTGGCCGCCGATGAGCCCTGCGTTCTGGCGCCGGGCGGACGCGGTCTCATCCCGACGGGGATCGTGCTGCAATTGCCGCAGGGTTTCGAGGCGCAGGTCCGGCCGCGCTCGGGCCTCGCCTTCAAGCATGGCGTCACGGTGCTGAATTCGCCCGGCACCGTCGACAGCGACTATCGTGGGGAGATCAAGGTGATCCTGATCAATCTCGGCGCAGAAGACTTCGTGATCCGGCACGGCGACCGCATCGCCCAGCTCGTGGTCGCCCCGGTCTCACAGGCGGCCTTGGTCGAGGCTGCCACACTCGACGAGACCGCGCGCGGGGACGGCGGCTTCGGCTCGACCGGCATCGCTGGGAGCAAGGCGACGGCGCAAGGTGGCGGCCAATGATGCCGCTCTCGCACCGCAGCCTCCTCGCCGTCGCCGCAGTCGTCGATATCGCGCTGCATGCTCGCCCGTCGCCCGTCGCCGCCAAATTCCTGGCTGCACGCCACGACCTGCCGCCGCGCCATCTCGAAACCATGCTGCAGGCGCTCGTGCGCGCCGGCATCCTGAAGGGCGTGCGCGGTCCGCGCGGCGGCTATGAGCTCGCTCGCGAACGCCGCCGCATCACCGCCGGCGATATCGCGCGTGCGGCCATGCAGGAAACGAGCGATGAAACCACGCCCCTGCCGCAGTCCCGCCTTATCGACGAGGTGGTCGGCCCGGCGCTGAGGCGGGCGACCGATGCCTTCCTGGCCGAGCTCGACAGCGTCACCGTCGAAGATCTCTGTCGCCAGTCCGAGCAGAAGTCGGTCTTCGGAGAGATCGCCCAGAGAGCCGATTTCACAATATAATTATGTTATTAAACTAATTATTCGACATAAGATGTGAAATACGTTAGCCCTTCCATCCTGACCATATGACGCAAGGGAGGCCGCTATGGCCGAAGCAGCACAGAAGCTCAATCCCGCACAGGACAAGGCGCCCGGTCGAGGCCGGGTCTATGAGTCGATCACCGATACGATCGGTGACACTCCGCTGGTGCGGCTGAACCGTCTCCCGGCAGAACGCGGCGTCAAGGCGACGATCCTTGCCAAGCTCGAATTCTTCAACCCGATCTCCAGCGTCAAGGATCGTATCGGCGTAAACATGGTCGATGCGCTCGAAGCCTCAGGCGTTCTGAAGCCGGGCGGCACGCTGATCGAGCCGACCTCGGGCAATACCGGCATCGCGCTCGCCTTCGTCGCTGCCGCGCGCGGCTACCGCCTGATCTTGGTCATGCCGGAGACGATGTCGCTGGAGCGTCGCAAGATGCTGGCCCTGCTCGGCGCCGAACTCGTGCTGACGCCCGGCCCGGGCGGCATGCGCGGTGCCGTGGCCAAGGCCGAAGAGCTCAAGGCCGAGATCCCGGGTGCGATCATTCCGCAGCAGTTCGAGAATCCGGCCAACCCCGAGATTCACCGCAGGACGACCGCCGAAGAGATCTGGAACGACACCAACGGCGAAATCGACATCTTCGTCTCCGGTGTCGGCACCGGCGGCACGATCACCGGTGTCGGCCAGGTGCTGAAGCCCCGCCGGCCCGGGCTGAAGGTCATCGCGGTCGAGCCTGAAGACTCCCCGGTTCTCTCCGGCGGCCAACCCGGTCCGCACAAGATCCAGGGCATCGGCGCCGGTTTCGTTCCCGGCGTGCTCGATCGCTCGGTGATCGATGAGGTGGTGACTGTCGGCAACCAGACCTCCTTCGACACGGCTCGCGCGCTGGCCCGCCTCGAAGGCATTCCGGCCGGCATCTCCTCGGGCGCGGCAGTCGCTGCCGCGCTGGAAATCGGCGCGCGTCCCGGCAACGAAGGCAAGACCATCGTCGTGATCATCCCCTCCTTCGCCGAGCGCTATATTTCGAGCGCTCTCTTCGAAGGCCTGTGATCTCCAGCGCGCTTCAGGTCGTCCGGCTCAGCGAAACGCTGCCGGACGATTTTTCTGCCCTGCAGGACGAAGCGGCGGCCGAAGGCTACCGCTTCGTCG
>NZ_JBFTZN010000505.1:0-2042 GCF_056406775.1 Allobosea sp. P1_A7 | reverse complement strand
GTTAAGAACAGAGAACGCCGCTCGACACTACTGGGTTTTGGGTTGAGCTGACGTGCGTCGGTCCAGCAGAGCACCCGCAATCACGGGATGCACGGAACGCATTGGCAGTCGCCCGATGCGGCCACGTCAGCCAGCCCTATTGGGATGACGGTCCTCAAGCGATTGAGACCTGCAGCTCCCAATTTACCTTCGAAGGCAAAGATTACACGCTCGAATCGTGTCTGGCGCGACAACAAAACAATAATTTAGCGAATGTCGCCCTGCTTGCTCATCAAAGCGGGTAAGCAATAGGTAAGCAGTGGGCGACATTTCGCCGCCGTCCGCGCTCAAAGCAATTGCTCGATGTATGGCTCGATCGTCATCGCCCTGGCCGGTCTTGTTGACCTGCGTCGAGACGATCCCCTGCTGAAGCTGACGCGGCGGCCGGCGAAGAGTGTCTTTGCCGCGCTGCTCATCCATGCATCCAAAGGGGTAGGCAGGGAGCTGGCCCTAATGGCATCGACCATGCCCGCTCCAGCGTTCGGGCCGATGCGTTAAACATCAGGTAGGCGCCACCCGGTCGAGTGTCAGCTCGATCTCGGCGAAATCCTTGGGGGCGGCTTCGCAAAGGGCGGAGTTCGAATGGATGCAGAGCGAGGTAACAATGCTCGCCGCGAGCCCGCGCCGGGCGGCACCGGCGCGGTAACCCAGGCCGGCCAGCTCTTGCTCGATTCCGTCCTCGTCCGCCTCGAGATATCCCATGCGCGCGGCCAGATCCTCGATGCTGCGGCCATGCGCCCGCAGGAACAGGATGCGGCTGGCGACAGCGCGGGCATTGGGATCATGGACCGCCGCCCCGCTAAGAATGCCGCCGATCAGGTTGGCAGGCGGTGTCGGCACGTTCAGCGCCAGAAAGAACAGGCGGTGCGTATAGGAACAGGTCAGCGCGCTCTGCGCTGTTCGACCGTCGCTGAGCAGTTGCCCCTCCATCGCGACCGGCCGGTTGAACAGGTTTTCGCTGTAGCTGAGCTGCAATTGCTGCATCGGATCAGCGTAGATCCGCGCCGCGCCGATGATCAGTTTGCCCGCCTCGACACGCGACCAGGCCGGGGAAATGGCGAGATAGGATCCGGTGAGCCAATGCTCGCCGGGTTGTCGTGATCCGGCTCGGGCCGCGGATGGGGTAACCGGGCCTGGTGCCGGCACAGGCGGCAGACCGGCCTCCAGCCTGAGGGTCGCAAGCACGGTTTCCGGCACGCTGAAGCGGGCACAAATCGCCTGTTGGAACTCCTCGAACGAAGACGAGGCCAGGAAAGGCGCCGTTAGCGAACAGCCGAGCACCCTCGACCAATCCTCATAGACGCTGGCGGCACGCGGCATCGCTTTGCCCGAGAGCCATTTGTAGGCATTCTGGGTCACGAACAAGGTGGCCGGATTGACCGCCGCAAAGCGCGCGCAGAATTCCTTGTTGGTTGGGCAGCCCAAGGCCAGGGCGGTGAGCTTCAACTTCAATGCGAGGTTGAACCAGGATTTATCGGTCGATTGCTGGTGATTCTTATCGGCCAGTAGCTGCAGGCCGACCTCCGCTCCAAAATGGTTCAACGGCCCCCCACGATTGTCCCGCGTCCGCGGGATGATTCGATCATTGTTAGTGGATCGGCTGGTGCGACGCCACCGCGGTTCGTGGAGTTGGTCTAAATGCGCAGCCGACCGCGCATTCCGACCCCCCTCTTCTCAGGCGAGTAACTCCTGCTCGTTGCACCATATGATGCCGCGCGGCTAGCGCGGCTCTGGCGGCTATTTTTGATTTTCGGATCCGGCGGATCCTGTGCAACATCCCCACGGACAAGGAGCGCGGTCAAAGATCGAGGAACACTGACATGAGCGGTTTTCCTGACTGGCAACTGGTCTGGCACCAGTTCAGGGGCATGACATCGGGCGACGTTCCGATCTGGATGAGCGCGCCGGGCCACTGGATGGATGCGCCGTTTGTGATCACGTCTGTGACCTATCCTGACGGGAGTGTGTCGCGGCATTTTGTGGCTCGCGACAATGTACAATGC
>NZ_JBFTZN010000504.1:0-2052 GCF_056406775.1 Allobosea sp. P1_A7 | reverse complement strand
GCATCACCCCGTTCAGTGAGCTCCTGATCCGGGCCGAGCRCCGAGATGCTGTCCGCCTATTGCTCGGCAAGTCGGCAAAACCTTTGAGACATCCTCTAGCTGAGCGGAGATAAAGGCGCGGGCGAATCGTTCGCTCGGGAACCGGACCACCAACCCCGAATCATCGGCCCGATTGGGAACGACTTCATAGGGAATCTCCCACTCGTTTAGCCATCGGTCCATTCGCTCGAGTTGATACAAAAAATGGTGCCCGTTCAATGGAACCAGGACGTGATAGATCCAGCTCGCCTTCCCCTGCGCCCGGCTCACTAAAATGCCACGAGGTGAAACGTCGATCATTCCAATTAACAGTCGTTATCGGGACATCCGCAGCTATCCTACTCACGCCGGAATCGACTAGGGCGTGTTGCCAGATTTGAGTATCAGCGGGCGACGATACAGATGATCGCAGACCGCCGAGCCTCGCGCATTAACATTGTTAAATGTCTTCGCGCCGCCCGGTCCGCACTGTCGTCGCGAGCCGGAGGCCCGCACCCCTAGTCCATCGCGCCAAGTCGCCCAAACGGATGATGGTCGATGATCGGGAAACCTTTTCGCGGCTCTCACGTTGCACGCCATCGGTCGCGAGCGCTCCCCGACCGAGGGAAGAGAGGTTTGATCTATGATCTCTGATCCGACACTGAGGAAAGCGACGGCTGGTCAGCAGGACGAACGATCCGACACACCGCGCGACAGCCAATCTCGCAGCGCCCTGGCTCTGAGCATGCTCGACCGCATGGGTTGCGGCTATATCTTCCTCAAGGACGGCCGAACGATCGTCGAGGCTAACGCCACGGCCCGGCTTATCCTTGGTCGCGAGGCGCGCTCGGTTCATGATCTCGACCAGCTAACCTGCGCCTTCAAGCGATTGCTGGCGCGCGCGCCGAACCGCCCGGCACTTGGCCCGCTGGCCTGGATCGTAATCTGGGATCAATACGACTCCCCTTTCGTTCTCAATCAGTCCACGGGCGACGTGCCAGACGGCACGAGCGTGGTCATGTTGCTCGATCTTGATGCGCATCTCGAGCCCAGTCCCTTGATGCTTCGGCGCATGTTTGGACTGACCATGGCCGAGACTCGCCTTGCTTTGAAAATGGCGCGGGGCGAGATGCCGTTGGATGTTGCCCGCAACTCGCACCTCAGCCGATCCACCGTTCGCTCGCAACTCTCCGCCCTCTTCGCTAAAACCCAGACGAAGCGCCAAGCGGAACTAGTCACATTGCTGACCCGGATCGCCGTCTTGCCGTGAGGACCGCCAGGCTTCTCGCTCGGGAAAAGTGCTCACCACGCCCGCTTAAACGCAAGCCCGCCGCCCTTACGGAGCAGCGGGCTAATTTCAGGTCTCGTTGCTCCAGGTTGGCATGCGCCGGACGTTCCCGACAAGCGTATTGAGCAGTCACCTTCCGCGGCGGCGGGCAGGCATCAACGACATCAGTCCGTACTCGGCCCGGCATAGCGTTTCCACGGAACTGGTGGTCAATGGGGTGCACGCATCCCCGGGCATGCGGTCGACGACATGTCGCGCCTGTATGCGCACATCCCACGGGCGCCGCTGATTGAGGCGATCAACACGATCTACATGCCGCAAGCCTGGCGCGACGTGAGCAAGGACCGCTGGGGCTCTGCGAGGGGCTAGTGGCGGCACTGGCGCCCGGAGGGGATCGGCGTCAGAGAATGCGTCGCCCATGATGAACTTAGCGGGCAATCCTTCGATTAGAGTGAGCCTGCGGACAATCCGGCGGGGGCTGGTCGTGCAGCCCAACCCCCTGACGGCCAGCTTTTGACAGGTCTCGGCTCCGGGCGCTTAATGCCGAGCATCAGCGTGCTAGGCCTGCGGCCTTGCTGTGATCGTAAGCGCTACTATCTGCGGATTCCGACGAATTCGGCGGGCAATTCCGATATGAATTCGGCACCCTGTTCCGATTTCATTCCGGCACCCCATTCCGATTTGAAGCCGGCAGGTGCGAGGTGATTTGCCTGGGTCGTTCGTGATGATTGTCGTGGATGGATTTG
>NZ_JBFTZN010000503.1:0-2053 GCF_056406775.1 Allobosea sp. P1_A7 | reverse complement strand
GGCAAGGGCGGCGCCGGTGTGATGGCGGCGGCCGGCACGGCGAGAATCTCGGACACCTGGTCGACGATGAAGCCGGCCTGAAACTGTCCGATGGTGAGCACGATGACCCGCGATTTCCGGCCGGCCTGCCCATTGACCGCATTGAATCGAAGCCGTTGATCGATGACCGGTAAGGGCTTGCCACGAAGATTGATCACGCCCGCGATAAAGGCCGGCGCATTGGGGACATGCGCGATCGCATCCGGCAGTTGGACGATCTCGCTCACCGCTTCGAGCGGAAGTCCGAAGACGTCGTCGCCAATGCTGAAGATAATGAACCGATGCGAGGCWGCTTCGGGTCGATGCATCGCGGCTCCCGCTCCCGTCTGATTGTGCACGGCAATCTCGCCGATCACGCGATTGCGAAACAGGCGCGACGGCGAAAGGATGGAAATGAGTGCGCCCGTACCGCCCGCGCGGGCAATCGCATCGATCTCGGCATCGCCTTCGCCGCGTTGGAGAATGCCGGGCACGGGTTCGATCATCGCTTCCGCGATACGCCTGACGCCGACCAACTCATCGACGACAAGCCCGACGCGGGCCGGCCCGAGCCTGGTCACCACGATGTGATGGCGCGTCGCCCGGCCGTCCTGCAAATAGAGGAGCCGTGCGATCGAGATCAGCGGCAATACCTCACCGCGTAGCGGAAACATGCCCATGATCGCAGCCTCACTGCGGGGCCAGCCGGTAACCTCAGCCGGCAGCGGCGTAACCTCGGCCACGACATCGAGCGGAAGCGCGAAGTTCTGACCCGACACCGTGAAAGCAACTAACGATCGCTCTTCCGCCGCCTCGCCGGGCTTTGCGGAAGTTGGCGTAGCATTCATGCCGATCTTGGGCCGGGCGGGGGCGGCAGTCGTGACAAAACCTTCGGCAAGGAGTTTTTGGATATCGAGCTTCCCTGCCGTGGCGCTGCCGGTCGCCGTCAACGGCAAGATCTCGTCGATCAACAACGCGACGGGGTGCTGGTAGTCATAGACGATGATCCTTGCCTCGTTGGAAGCGGTTACCTCGGTTGCATCGATCAGGGCGGAAAGGCGGATAGCGGGAACCGCAGCCCCACGAAAGTTCATCAGTCCTGCCAGGGCAGCGGGAGCGTTGGGAACGCGCGTGATGACCGGCCGGCGGCCCACCTCGAGCACGCGCTCGGCCGGAATGACATAGGCTTGGCCAGAAATCAGGAACGACAACTGTCGCTGTGTCTCACGGGGCTTGCGAGCCTTCACCACCGGGTCAGCTTCCAGCCAGCCGCAGTTCGTCGGCCAGCGATGCGATCTCTTCGATGGCTGCGGCGAGATCCTCGGCACCGCGCGATTGCTCTCGGGCTGCGGTCGCGCAAGCTGCGGCAGCCGAACTTGCCTCCAGCGCGGCCGAAGCGATCTGCTGGGTTCCGAGTTGGACCTGCCGGGTCGCCGACAGGGCGAGCCCGCTTGCGTTCAGGACCTCGTCGTTTCCGCGAGAAAGTTCCTCGATCTCTGCGACGATCGCCTTCAGTCGTTCGGCAATATTCAGGTTCTTCGCCTGCTCGGCATCCGCGACGCTCAGGACCAATTCAAGGTCGCGCCGCACGGCTGCAATCTGGAGTTGCATGAGGCGGACGACATCCTTGACGCCCTCGATATAGTCCCCTGCTTCCTGTGCGAGTTTGCGAATGTCCGCCGATACCTGCGCAAAACCGAGGCCAGCATCCCCCGCTCGTGCGGCCTCGACGGATCCGCTGACCGAGAGCATATTCGTCTGCACCGCCACGAGCACGATCCGGTCTATACTCTTTTCGATCTTGCGGGACACATCCTCGAGCGACCCAAACAGGCCAAGTGAAGCCTGGGTTGCCCTCTCCCCAGCCGAGAGGCCGTTCTCGATCGCTGCAACGCTTGTCTGCACCTTACCAAGCAGCTCCATGACCGATTGCGTGCGACTCGAAACCCGCTGAGCTGCTTCCTGGGTCTGGCCGACGTTCTTCTCGATCTGGACCAGGGCGGCATTGGCCTGCTGCGTCGCCGCCGCTTGGGTC
>NZ_JBFTZN010000502.1:0-2092 GCF_056406775.1 Allobosea sp. P1_A7 | reverse complement strand
GCTCATGACGGGAGTAGCCCAGAAGGCGATGATGAAGCCGAGATAGATCGGATGCCGAACAAGCTTGTACAGACCCGGCGTCCTGAATTCGGCCTCCGGCATCCTACGGCCGGCGAAACGCACGAATACCTGCTTCAGCCCAAACAGCTCGAAATGACTGAACATGAAGGTCGAGAGCAGGACGAACAGCCATCCGAACTGGGAGAGCGCGATCAGAGTCACCGCCGGCGTCGGATTGGTCACGCTCCAGACGCTCTCCGGCAAGGGCCGCCATTGCCACAGCAGGAGCGCAAGGGCCGCCGTTGCGAGCAGCACATAGGTTGGCCGCTCCAGCGCCGGATCGATCCAGCGGAGCCACCAGCGTTTGAACCCTGGACGGGCCATGACGCTATGCTGGACCGCAAAGAGCGACAGCAATGAGAAGTTGACCAGGAGGGCCTGCGCAGCCGGCGCTGACGGCCCGTCGTTGATACCCTTGGGCACAACAGACCCGCCGACGAAGCCAATCGCATAAACAAAGGTTAGGAAGAAGAGCGCGTATGACAGCAGGCCATAGAGAAGGATCGCGGTCTTGCGCATGGCTGGTACCTCGGTTGGCGCGATGAACGGTTGCAGTCGGCCGGCGTCGCGGTGAGGTGCGGTGAAAGTTCGAATATGGCGCGATGACCGATTGACCTCGGGGCCTTAGCGAACTGCCTCGACAGCGTTGTCAGGTGTGATACTCGACGATCCGCGGTGCGAATGTGATGGAAGTCACATTCGCAAAGGACTCCTCCACAAGGGGCCCACGAAACGGGCCATGCTTCCCTACGGGATGCTTGAGGCAACCCGGCCCGAGCGCCGCAGCCTTGGCTACGCCTGTACTGGCTCTCCGGAGAAACCGAGACCGTCTCCGGCTCCACCATCGCAGAAGCGATGAATAAGGCCGGCTATGGCGGCGGCGCCGTTGCCGCCCCCGACTTCTACAAGGATGGCGAGGAAACCACCTATCAGTGGGATGCCGCCAAAAGACCTGGATCCAGAATCCGGAACCGGCAGACGCCGCCAACTGACGCTAACGTCCGTTCTGGAGCAGGCCAATGCGAGGTCGATCAATCGGATCTCGCATTTCGATCAAAATCGAAATTTGGGCGAACCCAAGAGGGTTGAAACCCCAGAAAAAGGACGTTCGCCATGATAGGCCAGACCGCGTTCGACCCGAAAGCCTTCGGCAAGTCCAATCCGGCCTGGACCAAAAAGCGGACCAAGGTCGACAGAGACCTCGAGCGTCTGGCGGATCACATCTGCACCAGGACGCCACCGCACAGCTATCGAACCGAATTAGACCTCTACGAGATGATCGTGCGCCGGAACCAGTACGCCATCGCGAACTGGGACCACAGGTATAAGGTCCTCACCGATCGCGTGCACAAGCGCCTCATCGAGCGAGACGGCAGCCTCTGGATCGCCTGCAAATAGGGAAGGGCGGCTCGCCTCACGGCAGCCGCCCTTCTTCGTGCGCAATCGGCGAAACCCCTTAGAGTTCGATATCCGCGTAATCAACGTCGGTGCGAGCCCGGAGGTTCGCAATCATGACTTCCGTGTCGATCGAAGCGAAGTCGACCAACTCCTTCATGCTCGGAATGACATATTCCGCATCGACATCCTCCAAGAGCATATTCCCGTTGCCGATCTCGGCATGAAGCCGCTCTGGGAACGTCCAACCCGGAAACCCATAGATCGACCGGCACGACGGCACCTTTGAAGGATCATGCCCCGACCACTCGGCGATATCCAAGCGCGAGAAACCCTCGAACCAGCGCATGGCATCGACAATCTCACGATAGATCTTATGCGCCCCGTACCGAATGGTATCGAGCTCGAGGAAATCGAAGTACGCTACACGTACCATCGCGGTGTCGAGGTCAATGTGTCCCCGTGCAAGCCGATCATGGGTTTGCTCGACAAAATCCAAACGTCGCTCGATCGACGGCCAGACAAGGATGCGCATCCGCTCGCGGTTGATCACGGATTCGAAGCGCCTTTTGAGCGAAGCATAGAACTTCTTCGCGGTCCCAAACTCCTTCAGATGCGGATCAAAATCGGCCCGGCC
>NZ_JBFTZN010000501.1:0-2114 GCF_056406775.1 Allobosea sp. P1_A7 | reverse complement strand
GCTCCCATCCGAATGGGAGCGGGCGGAACTCTGATCATCCTATGACAGGGGGCGGAGGCCGGCTTGATCCGTCGGCGCCATGTATGAAGGCTGCACCGTGCCCGACCTGATCCCGAATTTGCCCGATGTCGTTGCCGAAATCGGCGCATTGTTCGAACGCTACGAGCAAGCCCTGATCGACAAGGATGTGGCTGTGCTGGATGCCGCATTCTGGGACAGTCCGCACACCATCCGATACGCGTTGCACGAGAATGGCTATGGCTTCTCGGAGATCCACGCCCACCGCGTTTCTCGCCCGCCGGGGCCCGGTATCAAGGAAAAGCGGCTGCGGCTGGAGATTCTCACTCTGGGGCGCGACATTGCCACGGTGAACCTGGAGTTCAAGGTCCGCGGGCAGGACATGGTCGGCCGGTAGAGCCAGACCTGGGCGCGCTTCCCCGATCTCGGCTGGAAGGTGATCTCCGCTCACGTATCAACGATGGAGGGGCCKCGCCTCTGGTGAGCAGCCGCGCCCCCTGCTTCGCTTTGACAGTCGAGGCCCCTGCCCCCCTAGTCAGCTTCCAATGGCGCTTGCCCTCAGCGCAGCGAGCGTCCGGCTGTCGACCGCCACGATCTCCTGTCGGAGCTTGGCGTTCTCCCATTTTGCCTGACCGGGGACACGGATGGCATTAGTACCGGGGGCGCGGCGCCCGCTGCTGATGCGCTCCCGCTCGGCTGCGGCGCGGCAAGGCAAGGCCTCAGCGCCGAAAGCGCCCGGATTCAGCGTCAGGAACAGAAACGAGCAGTCATTCGGTTGCGCGGCGTCGCCGTAGAGCGCTTTCACCTCGGCTCCCACGGCACCACCGGACAGGAGCCCGCACAGCATGTCGACCGCCAGTGCGAGGGCAAACCCCTTGGGGCCGCCGGTGGGCAGAAGCAGCCCCCTGATTGCCTCGGCAGGGTCGGTGGTCGGAAGCCCTTCCGACGTTACGGCCCAGTTCGCCGGAATCGGCTCGCCGCGCTGCTGGTGATGGCGAATGCGGCCGAGAGCGCCTTCGCTCATGGCGACATCGACCACCACCGCAGGCTCGTCCGCAGTCGGAATGGCAATCGCGATCGGGTTGTTGCCGACAGCCGGCTCAGCCCCGCCGGGGGCCGGCATCAACGGCCGCGTATTCGACATCGCAATCCCGATCATGCCGGCCTCAGCGGCCTGGGCGGCATAGCGACCGGCAGCGCCGAAATGAAACCCATGACGCACGGCAACCGCGCCGATGCCGAAACTCCGAGCCTTTGCGATAGCCAGGGTCATGGCCTGCTCGGCGGCCAGATGACCGAGCATGTGGCGGCCGTCGAGAACCGCAACGGCGCCATGGTCACTCACGCACAGAGCTTCGTCATGCGGCGAGACCGAGCCCTTGCGCAGGCGTTCGATATAGAGCGGCACATGCATCAGCCCGTGCGAGCTCAGGCCCTGCTGCTCCGCTTCGACCAGGGCTTCCGCAATACGGCTCGCGCCGGCGGGAGAGAGTCCGGCGCCGGCAAAGACAGCGGCAACCTCCGCGACAAGATCGGCAACGCGCATCGGAACGGCGCTTGGTATCTGAGACATCATCAGGCCTGTGACGGTGAAACTCGATCGATCCTAGGAGGGGCTGGATAGCAAAGTATGCACAGCGCGCTCATTTCATCGTGCGAAACGCCGGCGCTTTGAACCATCCCCCCGTCCCGGCCCGCTAGGTTGGGCAGAGGTGAACTGGGCAGCGGCGCATGGCGATAACATATGATCTGGTGAAGGAGGTCACGGCCAATCTCTATGACTGGTCGCTGCGCCGGATCCCGGAGACATCGAAGAGCGCCCTGCGTAATGCGGTCGAGACCGAGACCGTGCCCCATGCACGCAAGACGCTGGCCTTCATGCTCGACAGTGCGGAAACGGCGGAGCGGACCGGGCGCTTCCTGTGCTCGGATGCAGGGGTTCCGAGCTATGCCGTGAAGATCGGATCGGGTGTCCAGATGCGAGGCGACATCCGCCAGGCCATCGTCGATGGCTTCGAGCACCTCGTCCAGACGATCCAGCCGCCGATCCTGCGCTTCGTCACCAATCCGCTGACGAATGAGCGCAGCTACAAGGG
>NZ_JBFTZN010000500.1:0-2468 GCF_056406775.1 Allobosea sp. P1_A7 | reverse complement strand
CACGTAGACCGTGCCGGAGAATTCATCGGCGTCGACGTCACCAACTGAGTAGAATGGTCAGGCCCTGCGCCGGCGCAGCGGCCACCTATTCCCGAAAAACCCGCTGCATCTGGTCCGTGAGGGGTTTCATCAGATAGGCGAGGACAGTGCGTTCTGCTTTGGTGATGAAAACCTCGACGGGCATGCCAGGCACCAACGTGCGCGGCTTGCCGTCAGCACCGACCGGAGGCTCGACCGACAACTTGACCCGGTAGAAGCGGCGTCGCGTCGCCTGATCCTCGATCAGATCGGGCGAAACGATGACGACTTCTCCGATCGTCTCCTTGAGGTTCCGATCGCAGACGGTCCTCCGCCGCCGTCTTGCGCTCAACACTCTCGTTGATCTTGTTGCGCGTATCGGCGAGTTCCTTCACGACCTCAGAGCGGAAGTCGTCGTCGAGACGCAGGATCTGGATCTTCTTCTCGGCGATCGAGCCGCGCGCCGAAGCGATGTCGGCGGTCAGCTTGCCACGCTCGCCCTCGATGCGGGTGCGGTCCCGCTCCAGCGCCGAGACGCGGGCGATCGGCACCAGATGCTTGGCATAAAGTTCGCGCACGCCTCTAAGCTCGTCGGCGATGAAGACCAATTCGCGGTCACGGGCCTCGCGCTGCGCCGTCAATCCTTCGATGCCCGCTTCAAGCTGCGCGATCTGCTCGGCAAGCTGCGTCTTGGCTGTGATGCGCGCGGCGCGGCGGCTGTCGAAGATCGTCCTTTGCCCCTTGATCGAAGCCTCAGCGTCCTGGTTGGTCTTTGCGCGCTTGAGAAGTGCCTCGGGAAGGTGGAGTGCGTCGGCGCCATCCCGCTCTGCGGTCAGGCGCGCATCCAGCGCTGTCAGCTCGTCCAGGCTCTTGGTGACGATCGAGAGGCTGGCGCGCAGGACCGTGTCGTCGAGCCGAACCAGAAGATCGCCGGCCCTGACGCGGTCGCCGTCGTGCACCTTGAGTTCGGCAACCACGCCACCTTCGGGATGCTGCACCTTCTTGGCGCTGCTTTCGACCGCGACCACCCCGGACGCGATGACCGCGCCGGAAATCTGGGCGAGCGCTGACCAGGCGGCGAGCCCGCCCAGAAGCCCAACCACGACGAAGATGCCTGCGAGCGCATGGCGGCGGATCGAGCGATCGTTGGCACTGAGCCCTGAGGATACGGACTTGTTAGTGTTCACCCGCATTGCTCACCACCTTGATCGCCTGTCGCCGTTGCGGTGCGCCGGTCTCGGGCGCGGGTTGGGCGCTCTGCATCTCCCCGATGTGCGCAAGTACTTGTTCCCTCGGTCCGAACGCCGCCTGCTTTCCGTCGATGATCGCAACCAACTTGTTGACGGCGCCGATCGCGCTGCGGCGATGGGCGATCAGCACGACGATGCCGCCGCGGGCCCGCACACCGGCCAGTGCCCGGTTGAGCGCTGCGTCACCTTCGCCATCGAGATTGGAATAAGGCTCGTCGAGCACGACGACGAAGGGATCGTTGTAGAGCGCGCGCGCAAGCCCAATGCGCTGCTGCTGGCCGGAGGAGAGTTTCAGGCCGCCGTCGCCAATGCGCGTGTCGTAGCCCTGCGGCAGCTTGAGGATYAGCTCGTGCACGTTGGCGAGYTGGGCGSCRCGAACGAYCGCCTCGTCGGTGCGSTCGGGATCAAAKCGCGCAATGTTTTCGGCGATGGTGCCGTCGAAGAGRTCGACGTCCTGCGGCAGATAGCCGATYGCCGCRCCCCGGTCGTCGGCMCGRAACTGSGYGAGYGGCGCCCCGTCGAGCGTGACTTCGCCGCGSATCAGCGGCCATAYGCCRGTGATGGCGCGCGCCAGCGTCGTCTTGCCAGAGCCYGAGGGKCCAATGACGCCGAGCCCGTCTCCCGSCTCGACCAGGATCTGCACGCCGGACACGGTCGGCAGCGACGCGCCGGGAGGAGCGATGAATCCGCCTTCGATCCGGAGCTGTTTGCGCGGCGCAGGCAGGCGCGTCTCCGGCGAGCGCACTTTGAGCAGACCGAGCGCCCGCCGCAGGCGCGCCGCGGCCTGGCGCGCGCCGATGAACAGCCGCCACTGCGCCACGGTCGCATCGATCGGCGCGAGCGCACGCGATGAAAGGATGGAGGTCGCGATAATCGCGCCCGACGAGATTTCCTGTCGGATCGCGAGGTAGGCGGCAAGCRCCAGCACCAGCGATTGCAACAGTAGACGTAACCCCCGCACGAGGGCGCTGACGAAGGAATTGCGGTCGACCCCGGCCTGCGTCGCCTCAAGGAATGTCAGGTTGGCGTCCTGGAAGCGCTGCTCGATCCGGCTTGCGAGGTTCATGGTGGCCAGCACTTCGGCGTTGCGCTTGCCGCCATCGACGATCGCCTGTCGTCTTGCGCCGGCTTTCACCAGGTCGGAATTGATGCTGCGGGCCCGCAATTCGCCCCAGATCGCGAGCGCTGAGACGATAGCGG
>NZ_JBFTZN010000499.1:0-2136 GCF_056406775.1 Allobosea sp. P1_A7 | reverse complement strand
CTCCGGCGGTGGCAGCGGCGGCTCCAGTGGCGGCTCCGGATCCAGCGGCGGCGGCGGCTCCGGCAACAGCGGAAGCAATTCCGGCAGCGGCAGATCGGGCCATGACGGCGGATCCGCCGCGAGCCAGAATTCGGGAGACAATCAGCGTGGTCGCTCGGGTCGCGGCGGCAGGAACGGCGAGGATGCCGTCAGCACCGGCCAGCACTGGGGCAATACGAGTGCCGATTTCGCACGTCAGGCGACCCAGGGGGGACAGGTCGTGTCGCTCGGCGCCGTCCTGTCGGTGGTGCGCGCGGCTGTTCCCGGCGACGTGCTCGAGGTCGACCTGCGCCTCGCGCCCACGGGCGAATGGCGCTATGAACTACTGGTTCTCGACGGCACAGGCCGCTACCGCGAAGTCGTAGTCGACGCCCGGCGCAACCGGATCCTCCAAATGCGGAGGCGATGATGAGAATTCTCGTCGTGGAGGACGAACGGCGCATCGCCAGCGATGTCGCCTCCGCGCTCACGGAAGCCGGCTATGTTCCGGAGGTCGTCCATGATGGAGAGGCCGCCTGGTTTCGCGCCGAGACGGACGATTTCGATGCGCTCGTGCTCGACCTTGGCCTGCCGAAGCTCGACGGGCTCTCGGTTGTCCGCAAGCTGCGGGCAGCCTCGGTCAGGACACCTATTCTGATCCTCACCGCGCGCGGCGCTTGGATGGAGCGCGTCGAAGGCATAGACGCCGGCGCCGACGACTATCTGCCCAAGCCGTTTCAGGCCGAGGAACTGGTCGCCCGGGTCGGCGCACTCATTCGCAGGGCGGGCGGTCACCTGACGCCTCAACTGGTGTATCGTGACCTCAATATCGACACGCGCCGCAGAACGGTTGCGGTTGGCGGGCGCAATGTCGAACTGTCTCCGCTGGAATACCGGCTGCTGCGCTATCTCGTGCATAATCAGGGGCGGGTCGTGTCACAGGGCGAACTGATCGACCATGTCTATGGCGGCGATCACGAACCCGACAGCAACGCTGTCGAAGTGCTGGTCGGGCGCTTGCGCCGCAAGGTCGGGGCGGAGACGATCGGCACCCGGCGTGGCCACGGCTACATCATCGGGAGCTGAGGCGATGAGCTCGGGCTCGATCCGCAAGCGCATCCTGACGATCGCAGCCCTGACGATTGCCGTGACGCTCGCGGCCGCAGGCGCAGCGCTCATCCTGGTGTTCGAGCAGCATGTCCTGAAGCGCATCGCGATCGAGCTGGAGATCCGCTCCAGCGAACTCGCCAAGGCGTTCGAGCTCGATGCAGACGGCAACCCGCTAATCAACCACGATCTCGCCGATGCGCGCTATCAGCTGCCCTATGGCGGCGCCTACTGGCAGATCAGCGAAGGGGCGGTGCAGCATCTGCGCTCGCGCTCGCTCTGGGACCAGATCCTCGATACGAGCACGGTCAAGGAGGACAAGAGCAAGGGCGCGTTCGAGATCGACGGGCCGAACAAATCCGAGCTCTACGTCCTCGAACGCGCGGTGAAGCTCGATGGCGCAGATGGCCCACGGACGTTCCAGCTGGCCGTCGCGCTTGATCATGCCGATATCGGCGAACTGCGCCACGCCTTCTCCCTCGATGTCGCCAAGATCCTGTTCCTGCTCGCATTGTTGCTGATCGGTGGGGCCTGGCTGCAGATGCGGTTCGGCCTGCGCCCCCTTCATCAGCTACGCGCGAGTCTCACCGCCGTGCGCGAAGGCCGCACATCGCGCCTGACAGGTACCCTTCCCGAGGAGATCAAGCCGCTGGTCGATGATCTGAACAGGCTGCTCGATCGCCAGGATGAGCTGGTGCGCAAAGCGCGCGACAGGGCGGGCCTGTTGGCCCACGGGCTGAAGACGCCGCTCACGATCCTGTCGAGCGAAGTGGCGCGCCTTGAAAAGTCCGGACAGCACGCGCATGCAGCCATTCTGCGTGAACAATGCGAAGCAATCGGCGCACATGTCGAGCGAGAGCTTGCGCGGGCGCGGACGCACGGTGCGATCCAGGCGGTGAGCATGAGAACGCTCGTGCTGCCGATCGTCAACCGGCTGGTCKATCTGATGAGCCGCATCGACAGCGCCGACAGCATCAGCTGGAGCGTCACGATTCCCGAACACGTCAGCGC
>NZ_JBFTZN010000498.1:0-2155 GCF_056406775.1 Allobosea sp. P1_A7 | reverse complement strand
TGTCCGGAGAGATCCATTCTGCATGTGCGGTCATGGCGTCACGAACGAGCATGGTTACCTCCTGCTCTGCGCGGCTTCGAGTCTGAGGCATGTGGCTCTCTGAATGGATTGCCTGGTGGTCTCCACGCTGCGCCGGAATGCGCTGCGCCAGCCGAGCGCGCTATTCAGAAAACTGCCGAAAGCTTGGTCCGGGAAAAGACTCTGGCGAAGGCCTGTCCCAGAGAGCGGCATGCCCGTGGATGATAACGGATCATCGCGGGGCGAGCCGGCGCGGTGTGCTGGCCGCCAATCAGTTCGGCGCAGCACGGGCCGCTGCATCGCCGGGTAATCGGTGCCGCAAGGGCGGAACGCGCGCCAGCCGCGAAGAAACGCGGATTTGCGCCCGGCATCCCGCGCATCGCGTATCGTCCTGCGCTATGATGCAGACGATTGCTCCGACGAGCAGGAGTGGAGCATGATCCACGCGGCGTGCCACACGGCCGATGAGGCGATGCTGGTCGAGTTCGACGCAACCCCTTGGTTCGACGAGGCCGATCCGGCCGCCATTGCGCTTCTCGCCAAACGGGGCTGGTCGGCGCCGTGGGTCGCTGACGCCCTCGAGCTCCGGACTGGATATGAAGCGATCAGCGAACTGATCCGCTACGCGCGGGATCGGCTGGAGATCGAGTCGAGGGAGGATCCATCCTGGCCGACATTCGAGTGCCGTGTCGATGGCGCCGAGGCGACCGCATGGCTCGATCGACATCGACCCGATATCGCAACTGAGCTCCGCCCGCGCCGCTTCGGGTGGCCGAGAAGAGGTCCATGGTTGATCGCGAGCGCGTCGTTGCCGGGCGCCAGTCTTCGTGTGCCATTGCCGCGCGAACGCGATCGGACACGACCGCGACGGGACCGCATCAATACCAATTCAGCTAGCAGCCTTGGCCGCGAACCTCGGCGATCAGATCACCGGCCGCCCGGAACGAGTAGCCTACCACGTCGCCGTCCGCGTGGATCCAATCCCGATTGGCCCGTGCAGACCAGAACTCCGGGGCAGTGTCGTCGTCGTTAAGATCTAATGCACGTCTGACAGCCCTCTCAAAAGCCGCATGTGGTTCTATCGCTCGATCAGACCTCGACGACACAGAGGGGATCGAACCACGGATTTTCTCGATCACCGTGAAGATTTGGATAGCCAGCCTGATTGCCAGGACGCGGGTGCGGTCCACTCGGTAGTCGTGTGATCCGTGATCGTGGCCGTGGACCCAGAGTTCGGGCTGGTTCCCTCCATCAGAGCCGCAGCCCGGAGCCGGGGGCGCCCTATACCTATGTGACGACGAAGACATTCCTGGCGGTCTTGGGTCTCGCCAGCCTGCGCGACCTGCCCGATCTCGAGAAGCTCGAGGATGCGGGCCTGCTGAGCAAGGACACGCTGCTGGCGAGGCGATTCCGACGAGCGGCGCCGACGTTCTCCCCCTTTGATGACCCGGATCCGAGCGGTGGAACTGAGCCTCGCCTCTGACCTGGGATCGTTCAGCCGTACTCAAAAGTCTGGATTGGCGCGCTTGAAGACGAGCCGGCCCGCTCTAAGGTACGAATGTGTGTTGAGGGAGAGTTGCGATGGCCTACCGCCCCCACGATGTCATGTTTGCTTTCGCCAAGACAAGAAACGGCACGCACGTTGCGCTTGCGATGCAAAAACACCCCTACCGGAAAACGCCGAACGAGTTCGAGATCGAAGGGGTCGATCTTGACACTGAGCTGTGCCTGCAAAACGGCTTTCTCCCCGTCGGGCCAAGGGTCTGGTCATTGGTCGGTGATATCGACCAAGAAATGGCGGTCGCGTTTTTGACGGGTCTTGGCTTCGTTTACGACCCTCAKATCGCGGCGGGGGATCGGGCAACGGATGTCGTCGAGGGTCGCTCGACTAAGGCGATCCTCGGTTTCTACCGCGCCGAATGGCTTGTGATGGTCGTAACGTCGGTCGCGCTGGCGTCTTGGGTTGCGATTTGAGCACTGTGATGGGGATCGACGCCGTGGTGGCCGGCCGGCTTGTCAGCACGCCGCAGCCCGGCTTTGCCCTGCACCAGCTGACCTAGGGCGGCGGCGCCGAGGGGGCCCTGCACCAGCTGACCTAGGGCGGCGGCGCCGAGGGGAGGGCGACGCAGAACGCGAC
>NZ_JBFTZN010000497.1:0-2214 GCF_056406775.1 Allobosea sp. P1_A7 | reverse complement strand
GAGGATCCCTATAGCGACGGTGGTCTTGCCGCCCACGCCCACCGGCGGCTGCGCGAGATGCTGAAGACGCCTCTCCTGCTCGGAGAGCATGTGCGGGGGTTGGAATCCATGGCGACGCTGACAATCGCCGACGGCACCGATTTCGTGCGCGCCGACCCCGATTTCGACATCGGTATCACCGGAACGATGAAGATCGCGCATTTTGCCGAGGCGCTCGGCCTCGATGTCGAGTTGCATGCGCCAGGACCCGCCCACCGGCACTGCATGGCGGCGATCCGCAACACCAATTTCTACGAACTGTCGATGGTCGGGCCGTCCCGAGGCAATTTCAATGCGCCGGTCTACACCTGCGGCTATTCCGACGATCTCGACAGCGTCGGTGCTGATGGATGCTTTCCGGTGCCCGGAGGGCCCGGTCTGGGGGTGAGCTACGACTGGGACTACATCACCCGCAATGCCAAATCGCATGTCGTGATCGAGTGAGGGCGCCATGCTGAGCGTAGAAGACACGGCAAGCGCCGCCCGCGACGTCCTCGGCTCGGCGGCCACGCGGATCCGCCGGATCGACGTCATTCTGTTCGCGCAGGACATGGAGAACGTCGCCTTCGATGTCAGCCCGAGCGGCATCGACATGCCAGGCGTGCGAACGACACGCAAACGCATCGCGGTCCGCATCGAAACCCAGGACGGCGCGCGCGGCGAATATGTCGGCGGGCGTACGGACACCGCCCCGCAGACCCATTTCATCGCCAAATGGATCATCGGGCGGGACTGCTATGCCCGTGAGACGATCTACGAAGACATTCGCCGCTGGTTGCGCAAGGAAGACCGGATCGGCGGCTGCCAGATCGACAACGCCCTCTGGGACCTCGCCGGCAAGCGCACCGGCCATTCGGTCAGCGATCTGCTCGGCGGCCATCGCGGCAAGCGCCTGCCGGCTTACGCATCGACCTGGTTTGGTGGCGATGGCGGTGGCCTGGCCACGCCCGAGGCCTTCGCCGAATTCGCCGAGGAATGCCACGGCCTGGGGTATCGCGCCTTCAAGATGCACGGCTGGACCGATGGCGGTTGGCGGCGTGATGCCGCCGCGATCCGGCTTCTCGGTCGGCGTGTCGGCGGGCGCATGAAGCTGATGCACGATTCAGCCTGTCACCTGAAGACCTTCGCCGACGCCCTCGCCTGTGGCCGTGCCTGCGATGAGGCCGGCTTCTTCTGGTACGAGGATCCCTATAGTGACGGCGGGCTTGCTGCCCACGCCCATCGTCGCCTGCGCGAACTGATCAAGACGCCGATCCTGCTTGGCGAGCACGTGCGTGGGCTGGAAGCCATGGCGACACTCACTCTCGCCGACGGCACCGACTTCGTGCGGGCCGATCCCGATCTCGATATCGGCATCACCGGCACGATGAAGATCGCCCATTTCGCCGAGGCGCTGGGCCTCGATGTCGAGCTCCACGGCAATGGTCCGGCACATCGCCACGCCATGGCCGCCATCCGAAACACGAACTTCTATGAATTGGCCATGGTCGGGCCGTCGCGCGGCCAGGCTGTCGGCACGTTCTATACCGACGGATATTCCGACAAGCTCGACGCGGTCGCCTCAGACGGCTGCTTCGTCGTGCCCGACGGTCCAGGCCTCGGCGTCACCTATGACTGGGATTTCATCGAGAAGCACAAGGTCAGCCACAGCGTCTTCGAATGAGCGCGGCCGAAAGAGCCCGCCATTCCCACAGGAGGAAATCATGACACGCATCACACGACGCTCAGTCGTCGCGAGCGCCCTGAGCATGGCCGGCCTCAGTGCCGTGTCGCACAACGGCGCAGCCTTCGCGCAGGGCGCGACCGACACGCTGACGCTGCGGCTTCAGGCCCGCGACCTCGGTTCGATCGATCCAGCCCTGACCAAAACGGGCGACGACGAGACGATCGTGCTCCAGGTCTTCAACTCGCTGGTCAATACCAAGCGCGGCACCATGGACATCGAGCTGGCGGCGCTTCAGCCGGAGCTCGCGGAACGATGGGAGGTGTCGCCCGACAAGAAGGTCTGGACCTTCTATCTCAAGCCCGGCGTGAAATGGCACCAGGGCTATGGCGAGGTCTCTGCCGATGACGTGAAGTTCTCCTATGAACGCCAACTCGACCCCAAGCTCGGCGGCGTGCACGGCGCCAGCTTCAAGGACATTGACACAATCGAGGTCGTCGATCCGCTGACGG
>NZ_JBFTZN010000496.1:0-2218 GCF_056406775.1 Allobosea sp. P1_A7 | reverse complement strand
ACCAAGCTGATCTATCTCGTCTTGCGCGATGCCGCGGCCGAGTGGAAAATGCCCCCACGCGAATGGACCGAAGCCAAGTCCCAGTTCGCGATCATGTTCGAGGATCGCTTCATCACTCAATGAAGCTCAACCCGCCCCGGACACATGACACTCCCGCTCACTCACGAGCTTTCGTACAGCGACAAGACGGGCAAGCGCTCAATGACCACCCTAATGGCCAGGCCGAACGCTCGCAATCGCCTGCAGGTAGTCCTTGCGGCGCAAATGTTGAAGGCCGCATCCGACCCCTGCCTCACCGCCGCGGTGCAAAGGCTGAATAGCGCATCCTCCGGCGGCCGCTGCGGATAGACCTCCAGCGCTCCAGGTCCTGATCGTCCGCAGAGACCATCAAATCAACGACCGCCCACATTAAGATTTGCAACTTGGGGTGCCGTATCCGTCCGCTTTCTCATCGCTTCGCCCTGGCAGGCAATTGGGCGAGGCGACCTCACAAACGCTGAAATCGGTGCTGATCGCCCCAATGGACTGGGCTCAATACACCTCAAGCTTCGTCCGTTTGGTCGCTCACCTTGTACGTCGAGCGAACAAGCAATGACGAGATAATGATTGCGAGCAACGGACTCCCGATGAAGAGTATGTCATCGATCTGGGGAGCGAGAGCTAACAAATATATAAGCCGCCAGAACGATAATGTCAAGAGAACGCTGCATAACAAGCCAAGAACAATCTTTTTTGCCATCTTATCCTTAGACCTTACCGGAAGGCTCCCGACAGGCTCGGTTATAGGAGGTTGGCCTGCTTCGCTTGTTAAAGTCCGCCAGAGACTTGTTCGTCACAGCCTAGACGCTTGCCGCCCGCGAGAGGAGTAGCGGGTTGTCAGGCAATCGCCGCACCGCAGCCGTCCACCGCTCACACCCATTCGTCAAAGCCGCGCGGCCGTTCATCCCAGCCACGAACGACGTCCCGTCTTCGGTTGCCCAATTAGAAGCTGCGCCTAGGCGATCTTCGGCTTCGTGATGTCTTTCAATTCTTACCCTCAGCGTCGCCAACCGTCACGAAGCATGGCCAGAGATGCTACCGCGGTAACAATGTAGCTGAGAAAGATGAGAATGTTCGCCCAGAACGGGAGCGACATCCAGAACTGCCTGAAAGTCACGTACGACATTGCAAAGAACGGTGCGGCCCCAACGAATGCCCCGACGCCAAGCACCAGCAGCACTGCCTGTCGCCAAAGTGGAATGCGCCGGACGTAATCGCGGCTGCTTTCCCCGTCGCGGATGTCGTGTTCCGTTATTTTCATCAGCAGGATCGTCTTAACCCAGGGAAGCTTTCCACGTCCGGCGCGACCGGCGCGGTGGGAGTGCTTGCGGGGCGGCTATTGCCCGAACAGATCCGCGACCACGCCAAGCATGATCAGGATGCCAGCAAGCAGGAACCCTATGAACTTCAAATCCTGCCGGATGTGGAGGAGGAGTGGATTATCCTCATAATCGAATGACGAGCGGTCCTTCACGGTCGACCACTCCGCATACCAACCTATTAGCACCGCACCTGTCGTCAACATTCGTCGTTCTCGCGATGTGTTGATTATCAGAAATCTCGAACCCGCGGCCGACCTTGCCGACGATGTGCGCGGGTTTGACCCGGTGGCCGACGGCTCAGGAGATTTTCCCCCAACGGCGCATCGCAGCAGATTCCGCAATCGCTAAAAGCGCCCCGACAAAGGCCATGGCCATGGATGCGGATACGAGACAATCGGCAATCAAAGCCCCGGATAGTGAAACCCCCAGCAGGAAAAACGCCGGCAGCCAGGAGGAGGTGCTCATGCAGACCGCTCCGAGTACAACCGTGCCAAGCGAGAGGAGCAATCCGCAGATTTCGTGCATGAATATTGTATGAGCGGAATGTGGCTCGGTGGTAGCCCCGAAGCCGTCGAGCCCCAGACTCACGAAGCAGGTGAGCAAACCAAACGCACCCGCCAGAAGCACCATAACATCACCTAGTCGCATCATGATTATCCGAGGGCAATTAATCTGCGATGCCCATTCCTGCGCAACAATTTCTTAGCCCGGAATTAACGGTAGTTCTGATCCTCACCACCAACCGGTGCATTCAGCTACCAGTATTCTGGCCGAAATGGTGACGGTCACGAGCTCGTGTTTCGAGTTGCTGCGCTTTAATCTCGTGGTACTAGCCTCCGTGAACTCACAAATCAATC
>NZ_JBFTZN010000495.1:0-2235 GCF_056406775.1 Allobosea sp. P1_A7 | reverse complement strand
CAGTATGTGAGCGTCGCGAGCCTCTGAACGGAGCAGCGCCGGGTGGTCGCCAGCCTGCTCCACAGGCTCACCCGGCGGCCAGCTGGTTACCATCCCGATCGGGTCGATCATCTGCGCTGCCTGCGGATCTGCGACGCCATGCGCCTCAAGCCGGAGGCAGAGTTCCGCTCGCAATTGTCGAATGCGCGTCGCGTCCGTCATCGTTTCGCCCCCGCCCGGGACTGTTGGTTAACCACAGGTAAGCATGAGCAGATTTCGGCCGGCAAGCGGATTCATGTGCGAACAAAAAGCCGGCAATGGAGCCGGCTCGCCGCTCCGCGATGCCATGAAGCCGCCCTCTCCAATGGGGGTGGCCGTTGCGAGCGTGTTCGAAAGTTGTCGGCCGAACCGGCCTGTTGATAACTCGGCTGAGGTGCTTCGGCTGAGGAGCCCGCCGAATCCATCTTTGGACCGGTCCCCGGCCCTTTTTAGGGGTTCTGGGCCTCTGCCCGGTTCGAGCTTTCACGGCGCGCGACGGATCATGCGAGCAGCCGAAAGTGCCGATGAAATCGAGTTTGAGGCGACTTGTGTCTCGTTTTGCACTGCAAAAGTCAGCGGCTTGCGCCTGCCGGCGCACCCGACGGTTTGGAATTTGGGGAAGATGAATTTTGCCGGCACCTCGCGCTTGACACCGCCGGCCCGGCACCCTAATCCCAACCTCGCTGAGGCCAAGACGCCTTAGCCGCCCAGCGCGGGCGTAGCTCAGTTGGTTAGAGTGCCGGCCTGTCACGCCGGAGGTCGCGGGTTCGAGCCCCGTCGCCCGCGCCATTTATCTCAAGCAGATAGATGAAAATTCGCATCCACCGTTACAAGCGGTTTTTGGATGATGTTGGGCCCCGGGATGACTGCTCCTCCCGCCTTTGCCTCTCATTGTTTTCGGTGTGGTCCAAGCACGGTTTCGAGCGCTCCGTCACGACCTGCTTGATGCGTCGAAGTGACCGCCGCAGGCGCTGCAGATTCGCCGTCAGCACGCGCCGTCGATTCTCGCTTCGAATCGGAAGACGCTCTCGCGCCTATGGCACTGGTCGCAGCCACAGGGTGTGAATCACGCCGTCGTCAGTCCAGCCGATTCCGCATTCCAGCACGCCGGGCGCGGCGAAGCGCGCCTCATAGACATCGACCCCACTCTGTCCGACGCCGTTGAAGCGCAGCGCCTCCAGAGCCCCCTTGGCCAGCAACGCAGCGCTCACCAGGGAGAACTGCTCCTCGACGGCCACAGCCAGCTCCGGGCTCATCTTCTCGACATAGCGATGTCCAGCCTGATGCTCCTCGATGACGCGGCGCAGTGTCGTCTCGCTGTCGGGATGCGGGAGGTTGGACTGGACCCTGCGGCCCAGCGCCTCTGCGATCCTCCGGGCCTCGTCCGCGCTAATGCGCTCGGCCATCGATTCGTGACCATCCTGATGGAGGACCAGGGCCTCGGCGCGCCCGCCAGGACCGGGAACAAAGCTGACCTGCGCTGCTGGAAACTTCAGAAAGAACTTCGTGGCGCTCTCGGCAAAGAGTTCCACGGGCATCTGCCCCGACGATTCCAGAAGAAGCGCATCGCCTCTACGGCTGATCGACAGGATCAGCCCGGAGGTGAGCCGGTAGTCCCCGACATAGCCGTCGAGCAGGGCCGGATCGATCGTGATAGCGGAGCGCGGCCGCGCTTGCTCATAGCGCCGCCAGGCGACTTCGTCGGTCTGCGTTTCACTCATCGTGGCCTCCTTCGCCAGCTTGATCAGTTCGTCGGTCGACAATGAGCCGCCGGTCGACAGCTTCGCCCGCGCCGCCCCGACCAGGGACAGCCCACGCTCGGTACGGCTGTGCTGCTCCCGCAGGGCGGCTTGCTGCAGCGTCAGGATGCGATCGAGATCGACCGCCTTGCCCTGCAGCAGCGCGGTGATGCGTGCCAGGCTGAGCCCGAGCTGCTTCAGCGCAAGGACTTCATGCAGGCGGGCGATCTCGTCGGCGCCGTAGAGCCGCCACCCCTTCTCGCTGCGGCGCGGCTTGATCAGGCCGCGCTTCTCGTAGAGGCGTAGCGCACGCGCCGTCAGGCCAATGCGCTCGGCGCATTCCTGGGCGGCCAGCAGGTTGTTTCTGTCGGATCGGTTGCTCATCTCTGCTCCTCGCCCCCGGCGTAAGCTATGACCCAGGGACCGGCTCAAGCGCCTTCTTCGGCGAACGGTGGTCGAGCGGAGCCCAGCGCAATCA
>NZ_JBFTZN010000494.1:0-4291 GCF_056406775.1 Allobosea sp. P1_A7 | reverse complement strand
AGGCGCTCCTGCGAAAAGCAGCCGAGCGAACCGTCGAAGGCCTCTGGCGTACCATCGGAACAATCCTCGACGCCTTCACTCCCGACGAATGCAAAAACTACTTCAGGGCTGCCGGGTATGAGCCGGAATAACGTGAAAATGCTCTAGCGGCTAATGCCGCGGCGGCGGAGTTGCTTTTAGCGGGCGTGGAGATAGGAACCGAAACCGGCCGCAAGCGCCAGCTTGCCGACATTATGCGTGTGATCTCCGAGCGGCTGGTCAACACGCCGGCAGTAGTCCGTAAAAGCTATGTGCATGCGATCGTCATCGAGGCCTATGCCAGCGGTCGGCTGCAACGAACCTATGCGAAGGCGCGCGCCCGGCCGGGCTGCTCCCGTATCGAGCGCACGCTCGGAATGATTGCGGCCTGAACCTCAGGTAGCGCAAACCTCGGTGAGCCCCCGTCGGGTTAGAATGACGTGGCGGCTCAAGGCCAGAGCTCAGGGAGACCCGTGTCTTGATTGTCTTCCTGAGCTTCGGTCGTTTACTCAGGTGGCGCAGCAGCATGGTCGCGGGTCGCGTGCCCCCGGGGTGCCCCCCAAGAGCTTCACCGTTAGACACGTTTGCGCCCGGTCCCGGGGTAGTTGCATCACCGGGCCCGCCAGTTTTCAAGAATTTCTGCCGTTACGGCCGCGGAAATCTGGTGGCTGAAGCGTTCATGAAAGAGTTTCAGTAGGGCATCGTGCCCCGCGTCTGAGGAGCTGCATACCGCGTCGGTGGCTATCACAACATGATAGCCATAATCCACGGCTCCCAACGCCGTCGACAGGACGCAAATTCGGTTTCCGCACCCGAAAGGATGACGACGTCAGCCTGGATTTCCTCGAGGTATCTGACGAGCCGGATCCCAGCGAACCCAGAGTATACGGACTTGTCGAACACCCGCGCCGGGGGGTAAAACGTGCCAACTCCGGCATGAGTTCGAGCAAGTCAGGGTGGATCCGTTGCTGCGTCGTCTCGGGCCAGCGCTTGTTAAGGGCACGCCAGGCGCCCCGCGCATCGTCCTCAGTTCGGGGCGTGATGAACCTTGTGAATATCGTCGCGTCTGGGCAATGCGCAGAAAGAGCAACGCACTGGGGCAAAACCTTCGGCATCCACGGCGTACTCCACGGGCCAGCTGGCGAGAACAACCTCCGCATGTCGACGCAGATATGGACCGCACGCGCGGTCAATGGAGGTAACCTCTCCCCCATAGCATTGACCTCTTACACATGGGCACTTGGCCAGCTGGTAGGGAAACCTACTCGCACCAGACACACTCCAGGCTGGTGACCGAGCAGACCTTTACCTTGCCACCAGGAAGCCCAGTACAAGTCCCGCGGCAGTTGCCCATCCCACCGCGCGCATGGGGCGTGCTCGGATTTCCTCTTCTATTAGTTGTTGAAATTCGCTGGCCGCTTGCCTTCCGATTGCCACCATACGGTCAGTGCCCACACCATCAGCTGACAAAGTGGCAGAGGCTCCGGTCGCATCATGATCGAAATCATCCTTAAGAGCGTCGGCGTGCTCTGACATTTCTTTAAAGCTCGAAAAATGGGTTTGATTTTCCATGGTTCTGACTCCGGCGAAGAGGATTTTCGTTCAACTCGGTCAGTCGAAGACAGTTCCGAGTTGATCAACCGCCGCGATCCCCAACATCTGGCGGTGCCGTGAAGCCCGGCGGAATCCGCTTTGGTCGAAATGGCGTGATGACAGCTCGCTCTCCGACTACGCGACCGTCTCTCTCTCTCTCTCTCTCTCTCTCTTGCGGAGTTTCATCCCTCCGCCCTTTGATCCAATCTGGCCAAATTAGTTCCGGGCGCCAACTTGAGCCTGCCTCGCCAAGCCGTGAAGCCAGATACCCTAATCCGTGGGCTCGCACACACCATGGCGTGCGGCTTTTCGCTTCGCGCTTTCGCGCTCAAAGCTAGGGACTGACTATGGCCCCATACGCGGCGTGGACTTCAGCCCCGCCACCGCTAGCGCGGAAGCAAGTTCAACGCCTCCACCTGGACGCATCGGCGTCAAGATTTCCGGGTAAGTATTGGATTACAGCGGACTGAGACCCTGGACAATCGGCAGGCGTAGACTGGAACAGTGCGGCGGCATCTAGCTGGACATGGGTGAATGTTAAGGTTGTGAGCCCACCGGCACAGGAGCAGTTGTAGGGACCGACTGCGAGAATCTCGGCCACGTTGTTGGGGTCAATGACTTTGAAGATCGGATTGATCTCCATACCGATGCCTCCTATCTATTGTATTGATGTGACGATATCCACAGCAGGCGGCGCAGGCGACTCATGTGCTGGTGTCGGTCTCGAGACTGATATCCAGTATGTCGGATCGAGCGGCGATGTCGCCTGGAATCTATGCACCTCGTGGGCCGGCAGAGGCGGTGATGTCGGCAGCTATTTCCGCACCGTGCGCACCCGCTGAGGTGTGGGAGCCACCGACCAGTTGCCGAGCGATATGCCCCGCTAGGACAGCGACTTCGGAGCGAGGGGACTCCGGCGTAGCAAGTCCTCCGCTGCGCTCGATGCTCCGCTAACGAAATTGCTGGTACGCGCTCGCCGAGAGTGGACCGAAGTCGGATGCTGACGCGCGATGAAATCTGGATTTTGCGATTGTTTCGGCCAGACACCGGCCACGTCGATTTGCGGCCGAGCAAGTCGCGCGACGAACTGATTCGCAAGGGTCTGATCGAATGGACGCCCGCGCCAGCGTGGGAGGGCTTTAGCACCTACGCTCTAACTGAGCGCGGGCGGGCGGTCATGGGCGTGCCTGCCGAGGGCGCCGGATTGATCAGTTGCGAGGATACGAGGGAAGCAACCGAGTTGAAGGGCTCGACCGAACATCAGCTTTCCGACCGAGATCGAAAGGCCAGGATCGACCGACCCAAGTCGGACGTTCGTCACCATGGCCGCCAGCTGCCCAGCAACGACCAAGTGAAGATGCCAATGGCCAGCACGCCGCCGGCCACTGTGAGCCGCGCGGGAAAGTCAGGCGAGTCGTGATTGGGATCGTCCACCGTTACCGCCCGCGAAGGCCAAAGAGGTCGCCCAAGGCGAGGGCTACGTATCGCCTGAGCGCTATGCCAGCCCGTCGTCGTCCTCATCGTGTCGGGCTTCCCACTTTTCGATCGCTTCAATTAGTCCGATCAGCTCGGCCTCTTCCTCTGAGCCCTCTGGGGGAGTGCCGAGTTCGGCAACGCGCTCGATAGCGCGCTCGTGGTCGTCAGGGCAGCGGACGATAGCCTTTTTGACCTCGATCATTGGCTCGATGCCTTCCAGCGCCGGGTGGTTCCGGATTTCGTATTCGACCATAGCTGCGCTGATCGCGAGAAACTCATCTTGATCCGGCCCATCGGCGGGGCTTTCTCCAAGTTCCTTCAATCGCTCGAAGGCAGCCTCGTACTGTTCGGCGGTTTCGATCGTCATCGTGGCCCCTTCGAAATGGGCAACGCCGTGAGCGCCCCAAGGACCTCGTTTTCAGCGTATGGCTTCCGGAAGAACCGCGTCCGATCCGGTAGCTGCTGAGGGTCGACCTCGACGTGCCCGGATACGACAATGAGCGCGATCGGCGGCCATCTCTCGCGAACGACTTCGACGAGTTCTAGTCCGTTCAAAGAGCCRGGCATTTCGACGTCGGTGAACAATACGCGGATGTCGTCACGCTGCTGCAGGATCGCTAGGGCCTCGTCACCTGTCGAAGCTTCGACCGCTACGAAGCCCGCGTCTTCGACGAGAAGGACCGCATACATCCGGATTATCGGTTCATCGTCGACGATGAGAACCGATGGCTTCCCTGTTTCTGCTGACAAGACACCACTCCTACGCCGCCTTCTGTCCCAATGAGCTAAGCAACTGCCGAGAGCTCCGGATCGTTCCGACTGGCGCCGTGACGAGGGCGTCGTGCGCTGATCGCCGAGCTTCGACGTTACCGACGAGCTAGCGCCCCTCCGGCACGGGCTTTGAATGGACTTCGCGGTACGATCGGCGGGATCGCACCGTCTGCTCGAATGTCAGCACGTCCAGGCTCCCGTTCGACCGGGAGCAGGCGGCCCGCGGGCCGCCTGCTCGATAATCCTCGGACCGACCGGCCGACCGCTTGATGGAACGTCAGAAATCCACCGAGGCCGTGTGCAAACGCGCTATTGGGATGCCTGAGGTGTGCGCCGCGTCGTCTGCGGGTGAAGTTGGACGAGAGTCGCGGCGACCCTTTCAGGTCCGCATCGCCAGAATGAGCGGCCCAGCGCCAAGGATGGCGATCACTCT
>NZ_JBFTZN010000493.1:0-2313 GCF_056406775.1 Allobosea sp. P1_A7 | reverse complement strand
ATCCTGGACCAGCAAAAACTGATGCCAATGGAAGCCGGGCTGCCGACGTACTATTTCCAGTCAGAATTGAAGCGCTGGAAACTGCTGGACGAGCGCGGCGAAACTCTAGAAACAACAGTTTGCAAGACGGGAGTTCCATCCAGCGCAGCCAGATCGACCGGCTCGCATCACGACTGAGACGCTGAGGGCGACCTTAGCCCGGCCCAGGCGGCAGTTCTCAGACCATTTCGCGCAAGGCTTCGTCTGCGGCTTGGCGGGCCCCTTGGACGCACGGCAGCTCCAGCGCTGCGTGCGGCTCCAGCATATTCTGGCGATTTTCGCCGTGCCTCTTCATTACGACCAAGCTCTGGAACGCCGACCAGGGCTTCGATTCCACCCTCAGGCGTTCGATGCCAGCCTTCAGCGCCTCGGCCTCGACTATGTCGATCTCTACTTGATCCACTGGCCGGCCCCGAGCCGTGATCTCTACGTCGATATCTGGAAGGCCTTCATTCGGTTGAAGCAGGAAGGCCGAGCCAAGTCGATCGGCGTCTCGATCTTCACCACCGAACATCTCGATCGGCTCCCCGGGACACCGGCGAGAAGCCCGTTTTGAATCAGATCGAGCTTCACCCGCGCTCCAGCAAGAGGCACTTCGCGAGGCGCATGCCGAACGCGGCATCGCGACGGAATCGTGGAGCCCACTGGGGCAGGGCCAGCTTCTCGAGGATCCCGTCATGGGCGAGATCGCGAGGAAGCATGCGAAGACCCCGGCTCAGATCATCATCCGCTGGCACATCGACAGCGGCCTGATCGTGACCMAAAATCGGTTACTCCGAGCCGGATCACGGAGAATTTCGATGTCTTCGGCTTCGAACTCGATGAGCAGGATATCGCCGCCGTGAACGGCCTGGATCGGTCCGATGGCCGGATCGGGCCGGACCCGATGTCTGCGGCGTTCTGACGTTGAACTGCGCGCAGGCTGTCAGTGGTGCGTGAACGTGCCGCTGAACGCAGAGTTGATCGTACTGTCGACGAGGCGGCTTGCCGAAGCCAATGCGTACAGGCGCTGCCTCAACCGCAGTGCCGCCTCGTTCTTCCCAGGGAACCGCCGCGAGTTCGAAGAAATTGCTCGCGCCGATCAGAGCCCGGCCCGGCCCACGCAATGCGCCTCGCCGGTCATGCGGTTGAAAGATAGGCGAGGCCCGAGTTAAAATAGACCTGGATCAGGATCGGCGCCGCGAGCATCGCTATGATGAGCGGTTGAGCCAGGATTTGCTCGTCCGGGAAGCCGAACAGCAGCACGAGTGGGCAGACGCTATCTGGGGGAGCGGATGCGGCAATCGATGTGGGCGCATCGATTGCCGCATGGCATCATCGGTCATTCAATGATGTCAACGACCTCGCGGCTCTGGGGCTCGACGATCAGGACATCGTCGCCGATAAGCGTATAGTGGTAGCCGCGAAGCCTTTGGTCGCGCTCCTCCACCTCGGGGGGAAGCGGATGAAGGACGACCTGACTTGGCAGGACGGCTCCCCGCAGGCCATCGATTCCCTGAACCTCACCTGGTTTGGCGTTGCCCAAGATGATTCGCGCGATGTCATGTCGATCACCGGAATGCTGCGCCTGGCCAGAGAGCGCGCCGGTGGTTTTTGGAGCTGCGGAGGCCGACCGCGACGCGCTCTTGTCGACGACCTCGACGATGCGATGCGTCCCCGGCTCGATGATCGCGACTTCATCGCTCTCCGTCATGACATACTGATACCCGCGCCAATCTGGATGGCCTTCGACCAGCTCGACCGGAAGGTCATAGAAAGGCGCGCTCTCGGGCAGGATGACCCCTTGCCGAAAGACGATCTCACCCGGCCGGCGCCAACGCCTTACATCGCGCCGGGTTTCGAAAACAGCGTAGATATCGACGGTCCCTGCTCGGCCGCCACTCCGCTCGATCACCTCGACGATGCGCCTGCTGCGCGGGTCGACAATGATGATCTCCCGATCGGAGACCGTGTAGCGATAATCGCGGTATTGCGGCCTGATGGYAGCAATGTCGCGAGGCAGCGGCTGGAGATGCACACGAGACGGCAGCGCAGCGCCGACCGATACGGAGACGCCCAGATTCTGCTCGGGCCGAATCTCTTTGCGTTCGACACGCTCGCGCACCGTATCGGCGATCCGCCGATTGTCGGAATCGACAGGCGGTCGTTCGGCGTTCTGGCTTCCGGTCGACGCTCGATTTTCTGCGGGCGCAGGACCGGCCGTTCCGGGCTGCGCCGCACTGGGGCGTTGCGCAGTGGAGCCCGGCCGCTCTTCGTTTTGCCGACTCGGCGCCG
>NZ_JBFTZN010000492.1:0-2322 GCF_056406775.1 Allobosea sp. P1_A7 | reverse complement strand
CCATCTGATCTCCCGACCGACGCTGCGCCTCTTCCGAGCCGCGGCCGCGCAGCAGTGGCAAAACGCGACCACCGCCGCGTAAGTACAGCATTGCACAGAGCGAAATCCGGCTCGTCGAGTTTCCCGTKACAATGCCGTGTCGGCCTATCCGCTGCTGCGGCTCCTGCCGTCGAAGCGTGTCATGGCGCCGTCGCGCAATGCCGCATCGTGATCACGATGGGGCCTGGTCAAGCAAGGACAGGATCATGCCTTGCCCCTCCGGAAGAAACGTCTGGCTGCGTTGATCTCCGGTCCGTCTGTGGCGGCAACGACGAGGCGAAGGCTTTCCGTCGCCGAGAGGCTGGTGGGCGGCAGATGGGCGAGCRTCGCCGCCCTCACCTCATCCAGCGCCTGCGCCATCCTGGCGGCGCGGCCCTCGATGGCATCGTGAGCCTTGCGCATCGCTTCGAGGGCGGCCTCGGCCAACTCAGCGCGCTGCTCCAGGGAGGCGACCGCGTCCATCGCCATGACCTGGGTGTCACCGAGCATGTCCGCGAGGTCGTTGCTGTGCGCCTTCGCGGGCTCCACGGCATCGGGCCCGGCTGGCAGGTTGGGCAGCTCCACCGCTGGCGCGGTCATCCGAGCGAGGGCTTGGGCAGCCTCGGAGAGCAGGGCAAACGTGGCCCCATCGGAGCGCGAGGCAAGCTGGAGCAGTCGCTCCGGGAGGTCTGCCTTGGTCACCATCAGAGCCCCACGTACAGTCTGAGAGCGCGGAACAGGCGGGCGCCGGCCCATACCCAGCACCGGTACGATCAACTTCAATCACACGTCCATCAACTACGTATTTGAGTCGGCGATCAGCGGTATTGGCACGGTCAATGTACTCGCCGGCACGATCAAGCTCGCCGAGACCAACAGCTCTTACTAGCGCACAATGCCGATTAACCGCTTCTTAACTACGGCGGGCGCCATTCTAAGGTGTCCAGCAGAGCCGGGGGCTTGGAAAGGACCGTGACCATGCGAGCGCTCGATGCTGWTCAAGCCGTCGTGGATCAGTTCGTTAACCTGCCAGTTGCCATCGTCGAACGCCGGTTGATCCTGGCCACGCTGCGGGAAACCGGCGGCAACCGCACCCATGCCGCCTCCCTGCTCGGCGTCTCCATCCGTACGTTGCGTAACAAAATTACGTTGTACGAAGCGGACGGCTACGATGTGCCGGAACCCGCACATCCAGGGGCACAATGAGCGCGCGATGCCCCTTGCCTCATCACATGGCAGCGCCGCAGCAAACCTCGTCTCCTCCGCAACCATGGCCGGCCTCCTGCGCTACCTGGTGCAGAAAGGCGTTTTGCAGCCCGCCGACATAAGGGAGATCTACGAAATCGACCTTCTCCTTCTTGAACAACAGCAAGGCGCTGTGCCGGACGCAGAAGCAACCTTCAAGGCCGCGCGATCCGCAATTGAACGGAACCTGGCATAGCCGTCCAGGTCACGCAAAGCGCTGCGAGCCACACGGAAGCTTCTCACCGATCAAGCGGCCATTGAGGCCCTGGTGGAACCGGCTGGCGGCCTGGCGGCGACAGAAGCAAAAGTCAGCCCGAAACCGCGTTTGCTCTGCCCCCAAGACGAAGGCGCTTACCGTTTTTGACGCGGTAAGTTCGCGCTGGAGGGCGGTGTGCGGGCAGCCGAGGCTGTTGGTTAAAGCTGCGATCGGTCAGGTGAGCGGCACTCGCGGGCAGGAAGGCCACGCCCTGCCCTCCCGCCCCGGCGCGGAGGCCAAGGCGGCGCGACTGGCTGCATGGTGTCCGTAACAGTCAATTAACCACGTACCAGAAAACAGTGGCCTTCGGCGGCTCGCAAATAGACTTTAGTCTGTTCCGTCACGGTATTTTATCGGTCAGCATGCAGTTTATCTTGGTTGAGTGCTACGAATGTACTTTTCTCCGTGGCTGCTTTTCGAGCAATTTGAACTCACTGAGTGCATCGTTGCCGTATGGACCGATGAAATGCCTACAAGATCGTTTAACGGACTACGAGCCGCTGCGGTATATGCTGGCGAAGCTCGAAAGGCGGGGGCGATGGTCGATATCTACAGCAACGGCCTACCCGCCGGCCTGCTCTTAAAAGACGAGCAGCTGACTGCGGTCATCCAGTATTTGGCGAGCCGCTGAAAAAACTTTKGGAGGCTGGGCGCTGCTGCGACTGTGGCCGTGGATATGCCATCGCCACCCGCTGCTCGGCTGGTTCTTGTCGGGGCTCCTCGGCTTAGGCCGCCGTCGCGGTCGCTGGTGAGCCGCCATTTGCCCGGTCCGATCGACCAGGACTTGGAGCCAGGACTTGGAG
>NZ_JBFTZN010000491.1:0-2326 GCF_056406775.1 Allobosea sp. P1_A7 | reverse complement strand
GACCTGATCTATGCCGGCCGCGGCAACGACATCGTCTATGGCGGCGAGGGCAACGACACGATCTATGGCGATGACGGCGACGACCAGCTCTTCGGCGAGGATGGCGACGACATCATCTTCGGCGGCAACGGCAACGACATCATCATCGGCGGTAAGGGCAATGATCGGCTCTATGGCGGCGATGGTGACGATTTCATCGACGGCGGTGAGGGGGACGACTGGATCGATGCCGGTGAGGGCAACAACGTTGTCTTGACCGGCGACGGCAACAACACCGTCCGCACCGGCAATGGCAACAATGTCGTCATCGGTGGCGCCCACGTCGACATCGTCGAGTTCGGCTGCGGCCAGGACACGGCCCGTCTCGGTGGGGGGGACGACGTCGCGGCGGGCGGCGGCGGCAACGACCGGCTCTTCGGCGAATCCGGCAACGATACGCTCTCCGGCGATGACGGCGACGATGTACTCGATGGCGGGGAGGGCGACGATCACCTCGCCGGCGGCTGCGGCAAGGACAGGCTCTTTGGTGGCAGCGGCAATGACTTGCTCGACGCCGGTGACGGCGATGACGAGGTGGAGGGCGGCGACGGCGACGACATCGTCTTCGGCGGAGACGGAGACGACAGGGTTGAGGGCGATGCCGGCCATGACCGGCTCTTCGGCGGAGCGGGCGACGACCGGATCGAGGGCAATGATGGCAATGACGTCATTGATGGCGGCACCGGCAATGACTGCCTGTTCGGTGGGACCGGCAATGACGTGATCCAGGGCGGTGCCGGCAACGACYGGATCGAGGGAGGTAGCGGTGCCGATACGCTCGATGGCGGTGGGGGCAGGGACCGGGTTGAGGCCGGGTCTGGCGACGACGTGATCATCGGTACGCTCGATGCTGCGGCCGATTGCTATGATGGCGGCAGCGGTTGCGACACGCTGGATTACTCCCGGGCAACGCAGAGCATCGACATCAACCTGGTCGAGGGCAAGGCGGTCAGCGTCGAGATCGGCGAGGACGGGTTCTCCAGCATCGAGGCGGTGATCGGCGGCAGCGGCAATGACCACTTCACCATCGGCACTGATGTGGTGACGCTGACCGGCGGGGCGGGCGACGACACCTTCTCCTTCGACGTGCCCTATGATGAGGACGATCGCGACCTGATCCACCAGATCCTCGACCTCGAGGCCGGCGACCGCATCCGCATCAAGCAGTACCAGATCCGCAAGCACGATGATGATGACGATGATGACGACGGCGGAAGCGGTTCCGACGACGATGCCTTCGATCGCACCTATGGCGACGAGGGCGACGATTCCGGTCGGCCATTCCGCTTCCGCATCGAGAAGATCGGTGACGACGACCGCACCTATGTCGATGTCTATCTCGAGCAGAATGACGAGAAGGACTACTCGATCGAGATCCAGGGCAGTCACAGGCTTTATTACTACTGATCCCGGCGAGGGGGCGGGGCCGCAGCGCCTCGCATTCCGGGCCGTCTGACGGGAGAGATGAGCATGATCAAGAGCAGTGTCGCATCGCAGTCCGGTGGGGACGCCAGGGAAGGGCGCGAGCCGAACTTCGGGCTCGGCCGGCATATGCTCGCCGGYACGGCGCTCGCCCTGCTCTTGGTCGTCGGCTGCGGCGGCTGGGCCGCCAGCGCCCATCTCAACGGCGCCGTGATCGCCCAGGGCTCGGTCAAGGTCGACCAGAACCTCAAGGAGGTGCAGCACCGCGACGGCGGCATCGTCCAGGCGATCGGGGTGCGCCAGGGCGACCGGGTCGAGGCTGGCCAGACCCTGTTCTGGCTCGACGATGTCCAGACCAAGGCCGAGCTCTCGATCATCCGCTCGCAGCTCGGCGAAAATCTCGGCCGCAAGGCCCGCCTGATCGCCGAGCGTGACAACCTCGCCGCGATCACCTTCCCGGCCGAGCTCGCCAAGGTCTTCGACGAGGCGGATCAGATCATCCAGGGCGAGACCCGGTTGTTCGACGGCAACCGCACCAACCGCGAAAGCCGCAAGGAACAGCTCGAGATCAGCGTCGTCCAGTCCGGCGAGGAGATCAAAGGCCTCGAGGCGCGCAAGGTCGCCAAGGTCGAGGAGCTGCGCCTGGTCGAACTCGAGCGGAACAAATATCTCGGCCTGTTCGAGAAGGGCTTCATCGACGGCACGAAGGTCTACAACATCAACCGCGAATGGGCCCGCCTGCTCGGCGAGCGCGGCGAGATCGAAGCCTCGATCGCCCGCGCCCGGCTGCGCGTCAGCGAGGCCCGCCTCCAGATCATCGCCGTCGACGAGACCGCCCGCACCGAGGCCCAGCGCGAGCTGCGCC
>NZ_JBFTZN010000490.1:0-2332 GCF_056406775.1 Allobosea sp. P1_A7 | reverse complement strand
GCTTTGCCTTATCCCCGCTGAATTGCTCGTAGCTCAGGGCAGGGTCGAGACGGGCCGARTACGAGAAAGACATCATCTGATACTTGCCGCTATTGTAGCGATCGAGTTGGGTCGCCCATTCCAGCACCTCAATATCGACGTTCACCCCGATCGCCTTCAGCATGTCCTGAGTGACCAGGGCGACTTGGAAACTCGGCATCGGCGAGCGCTTATTGGCGATAAGCTTGATCGTCTGACCTTTGTAAGTGCTCTCGCCAAGGAGCTTGCGGGCCGTCTCAAGGTTGAAATCCACTCCCTTCTTCTGCACCGCGTCGAAATACACCGAGCCGGAAAAGACGGCTGAATTGTTCGGGGTCGACAGTCCGTCGCTGGTGGCATCGACCAGTTGCTTGTAGTCGAGCGCGGCGGCGATCGCTTGGCGGAATTTCTGGTCCCCGATCACGGGGTCTTCGGTGCGAAACAGAATGGCGTGCTTGGAGGAATCCGGCGACGCGAGCGTCACGATCCCGGAATTGCTCCGCAGTTCCTGCATGTCCGACGCCATGATCTGCGCGACGTCGATGCTACGCGAGGTGATCGCCAGCTTGACTGTCGCGGGATCCGGGATGACGTCGAGTTGGACGATGTCGATTTGCGGATCCTTCTGGCCGACATATCCACCGGCGGCGCCTGCCGGGGATTTGTAGTCCTTGAAGCGGGTCAGGGTCACGCCGCGGCCCCGCTTCCAATCGCTGAATTCATAGGGTCCGGTACCGATCGGCTTGTCCCAGCTTCCATCGGCCTTGAGCGAGGTCCTGTGGACGATGCCGGTCATCCCGCAGTCGGTGCGCGCGAGCGCGTCGAGGAACAGCGCTGAGGGGCGGTTGATCCTCATGATGAAGGAGCTGGGATCCGGCGCTTCCGCAGAAACCACCTGCAAGCCGCTTCGGCCATCGAACTCGCCGATACAGCGCCAGTCGGTGCTGGGCGTCATGTAGCGCTGCCAGTTCCAGAGAACATCGGCCGAAGTCAGGTCGGCTCCGTTATGAAACTTTACGCCGGGTCGGAGCCTGAAGGTGTTGGTCAGCCCTCCGTCAGAAACGTCCACGCTCTCGGCGAGCAGGGGCCGGACGTCTCCGCCGGCGCCATAGCCGACGAGGCCCTCGACGACGTTGAGAACGACGCTGTCGGTGTTGTCGTCACGATTGATGCCAGGGTTGCTGCTTCGGATATCGGCAGTCAGCGCCACCTTGAGCTTAGATTCCGGCGCGGCTAACGCGGAGCCACTGCCCGAGGCGGTCAATGTGAGCGCAAATGCAGCGGCTATCGAGTATTTCACGACGGTCCCCTTTTGATGTTCTGCTCAACCTATCGAAGCCTCGGCGTTGCACCTGCCGGCATTTCAACGCCGCAGTTCGGCCAACCTGCGCGCTAGGAACTCCTGGGCGATGGCGAGAGAGCTGAACGGCTCGTGCCCCACTCCCGGCAGCAATTGAATTTCGGGTTCGACGCCGGCGTCGCGCAGCGAGTGGTGCAGGGCCGCAAGACGCTCTGGCCGCGTGCGGCCGGCCGAGTTTGCCTCCGGCATCCAGTAACGGCCGTTCTCAGCATGCGTGATCTCATGCGTGTCGGTATCGGCCTTTCCGATCAACAATTGGACGGCTACGGCCCGCAACGCGTGGAAGTCGAGCGCGCGGCCGAAGCGTCGTTCGACGTCCCGAGTTCCGACCCACCAGTCGCGCGTATCGTCGACCAGGGTCACCGAACCCGGCGCCACGATCGACGCCCCCCAAAGATGCTCGGGCTGCAGCAGCAAGAAGCGATTGGTGAATTGCGCGCCGCCGGAGAAACCGTACATCCCGAAGCGCTGCGTCACGAGATCGTATCGCRCGCGTACCTCCTCCACGATGTCGAGGAGCAACTCGTCGTAGCGCAGTCCTTGCTCTTCGACGTACTTGTAGCCGTCGGCGTTTCCATCACCCGCCACGCCCACCGGAAACAGCGGGCTCACTACGATCACGTTGTGGCGCTCGGCGAACTCAGCGAACATGCTGCGGAAGTCCATGAAGGTCCGCGGGCTGCCGTGCACCACAACGAGCAGCTCGCTGCGGGCCGTCGCTGTCCGGTAGTCGGCTGGAACATACAAGCAGTAGGAAAAGCGAGCGTCCGAGCGCGCGCTGTAAACCGTCGTGCTTCCCAAATCATATGGACCGAATGCACTCGGAGACTTTGTCATGGAGCCCGTGGGAAGCCGCCCAATCTGGTTGATCAGAAATATGATCCAATTTCTGATCCGATATTTGTTTCTATTCTCAGTGGCAGCGTCAAGCGCTTTCGCGGTAGATATAGTGCC
>NZ_JBFTZN010000489.1:0-2355 GCF_056406775.1 Allobosea sp. P1_A7 | reverse complement strand
CTTACAAGAAATAAGTTCACACTTACTTGTATGAACATCTTGGTATCCCGCGCGTAGTGTAGATACGAAGTCGGAATTCAGCCCGGCCTCGCATTGGAACACAGGAGATCAATCATGATCACTTACAGGATCGCCCTTGTCGGAGGCCTTCTCGCCCTCTTCGGCGTCGCCAACGCAGCGCAGGCCACCGAGTTCGGTGTCGAGAGCATCATTCAGGAGCAGGGCCAGAATCCCCGCGCCCTGGCAGAGCAGCAGCAGTATCGCGCCTATCACGAACACATGAAGGAGCTGCGCGCTCATCAGCTTGTTGCTCCGACCATGCCGCAGCATCGCAGCTGAGAGGCAAGCACGCCTCGGAGACAGGGGCCGCACCAGCGGCCCCTCTTTTTTTAGATGCCGGCTCTACGCCGGTACCGAAGCGCGCGAGCCGGCCGCCGGCAATCAGGGCGCGGCGCGGCCGGCTCCTCCCTCCCCGCCAAGCTCGACCCAGTAGCCGGGCTGATAGGGCAGCGGCAGGAAGCGCTCGTGCAGCTCCCGCAGCGTGGCCTCGGGATCGAGATCGGCAAACAGATCGGGATGGAGCCAGCGGGCGATCCTCTGGATCGCCACGAACTGATAGGGATTGTTGTAGAACTGATGCCAGATCGCGTGGACGCGCCCGCTCTTCACCGCGGCCGTATGAGCGAAGGCCGGGCGTTTCGCGAGATTGGCGAGTTTCCGCTTCGCCTCCGCGAGATCCGCCCCCGGTCCGAGCCCGACCCAGGCGCCGCCCGGCGCCAGCGCGCTCCAGTTGCCGCCGGTCGCGATCAACACATCGGGATTCATGGCGATGATCGTTTCGGGGTTCACCGTGCCGAAGGTGCTGGGCAGCAGGAGGCTGCCGAGATTCCGCCCACCGGCGACCTCGACCATTCTGCCGAAATTCTCCGGCCCGAAGGTCATGCAGCAATCGTCGGAATAGCCGGGTATCCGGTCGACCATGACGAGCGGTCGCCTGAGATCGGCCACCCCCGCCAGGCGATCGGTGACGCGCGCGATCTCACGAGAGCGAAACGCAATGAGTTCCTCGGCGATCTCAGAGCGGCCGAACAGCCGGCCCATCAGCCGGAGCGACGGTTCCGTGTTCACGAAGGGCGCATGGCGGAAATCGACATAGACCACGGGAATGCCGACGGAAGCGAGCTTTTCGACAAGCTTCGTCTCCGCGCTCGCGATCTGGGCCTCGACATTGAGGAACAGRACATCCGGCTTCAGGGCGATCACCGTCTCGATATCGAGATTGCCCTCGCTCATGGTCCCGAGCGCCGGCAGCGCCGCAATAGTGGGATAGCGCTCGAGATAGGCGCGGTAGCTGTCCGGATCGGCCTTCTGCAGATCGTCGCGCCAGGCGACGATGCGGCGGAACGGCGCCTCCCGGTCGAGGGCGGCGACGGCGTGGATCTGCCGCCCCTCGCCCAGGATCACGCGCTGGACCGGAACCGTCACCGTGACGACGCGCCCGAGCACATCGGTCACGGAGACCTGCTCGGCCCATGCCGGCACGGCACTCGTGATCACCGCGAGCACCAGGGCGAGGCCGTGCAGGAGCGCCCTGAGCCCCTGCCTGCATGCGCCAATGCCGAGGCGCCGATCGGTTTCGCCGCACTCCGCCATTACAGGTCGACCGACATCGAGAGCCGGAAGGTGCGCGGCGCGCCCGCATAGAACGTCCCGAACGAGGCGACGCTCGACCAGTATTTGGTGTCGGCGACGTTCTGGACGGTGGCGCGGAAGGTCGTCTTGCGCCCGGCGATCTCGGTTGCGTAGCGCGCGCCGAGATCGACCCTTGTCCAGTCGGGCAACGACTGGGTGTTGGCCGTGTTGATGAACTGCTTGCTGGTGTGGATCAGCGCGCCCGTCAGGGTCAGCCCCTTCACCCAGGGCAGATCCCATTCGGCGCCGAGGTTGAGCTGCATCGAGGGAACGCCGATCGGCCGGTTGCCGAGATTGGCCGCGAGCGCCGTCTTCGTCAGCTCCCCATCCAGCAGGGTGGCGCCGCCAAGCACCCGAAACTCGGGGGTGATTTCCCCGTAAACATTGAGCTCAAGACCGCGCACGCGCTGCTCCCCGCTCACCGAAAAGACTCCGCTGCCGCTCAGCTCGGCGCTCGGCTTAGTGATCTGGAAGGCGCTGATTCCGGCGCCGAACGTGCCGAACTGCGCCTTCACGCCCGCCTCGTACTGCTTTGCCCGATAGGGCGCGAAGGCCTCGCCGGCATTGGTCGCATTGGTCGGCGCGATATCGCCGCGGCTCAGCCCTTCGACATAATTCGCATAGAGCGAGACGTTGTTCAGCGGACGCAGCACGAGGCCGACC
>NZ_JBFTZN010000488.1:0-2359 GCF_056406775.1 Allobosea sp. P1_A7 | reverse complement strand
GTCCTGTGCCTTCGAATATTCTTCAGTTTGTTCGCGGATAGAGTCGGTGATGAGTTTGAAGAGATCGAACATCGTCTTTGCTCCGGTGCCGCGTGCGAGCGGCTTTAAATCGAGAGTCAGAAGGTACGGACGCTGTGCAGGCTCCACCACTCGCCAAGGTCCAAGCTTTTCCACGCTGTTGGTCTCGGGGAACTACGTGGGGGAGCCACCGACCAAAGTCCGCGATGCGGACTTTTGATCTCGGTGATTGCGTCCCRGCATAGGGGTGGCGCTCCGGATGACCGTTTACGCCACCGCCCCCGCAGAAGGGGGCTGGACTTTACACTCGGCGGTCAGGCCGAGAGGTGGCTGATCAGGATCGAGACTCCGAGGCCGATCAGCGCGAGACCGCCGACCACTTCGGCCCACCGCCCGAACTGCGCCCCAATGAAGCGGCCAGCCAGCATGCCGCCAGTTGACATCAGGAATGTCGCTGCACCGATCGCGAGCGCGATGACCATGATGTTGACATCGAGGAAGGCAAGCGAGAGGCCATACATGCGCTAACTCCGGTCGCCAGTCCCCGATCTTCAAACGTCTCAGATGGGTCGATTTTACCCCTTCGATCTCGGTCCGGAAGCTGACGCCGATGAGGCGGAAGCACACGATAGCCGTGGCCAGTGCCGCCTTGGCGGCCGCAGGTGATGACCGTCTCAGTGCCCTGCTGCCGTTCCCGTCGATTGATTCAACCGTGTCTCCCGTCGCCTCGCACGGCGCCCGCACGATACGACGGCAACCGCATCAATGCGGCTTTGGCTTCGCGCTCAAGAGTCTACGACCTAACACTACTTTGGCAGATTTTTAGAACTGAGTTGTCGGCGGCAATGCGGACATCGTGTTGGCGGCGGCCGTTCGAGCTTGGCGATGATGGCCGCGCGGACCGCTGGCAGGGTCGGCTGCGGTGGCGGGCCCTGGATTCTTTTTTTCCCGCTTCGCCTGCTTGAGGCGCCGGGATTGAAGGAAGGCATAGGCGATCATGGTCATGAGGGCGTGCCGATGCAGCCCCGTCCATGATCGTCCCTCGAAGTGGTCGAGCCCGAGCTCCTCCTTCAACTTCTGATGCGCCTGCTCGCAGATCCAGCGCGCCTTGATCGCGCCGGCCAGGCGCTTGAGCGAGGTGTCGGCGGGCAGGTTCGAGAGGTAATATTTGCGCTCTCCATTCGAGCGGTGTTCGCCGATCAGCCAGGCCTCTTCTCCCGGCAGATGCTGCTGTCCCATGTCGCCGCTCCTCTGGGGCGGCCCGTCGGCCACCTTGATCCGCATGGCGGCGAAGCGGGCTTTCAGCAGCCCCTTGGTCCCACGCCGCCAGCTGAGCGTGCGCCAGGGCGCCGCCGCCAGCGTCTTCTCCGCCGAGACCGACTTCGCATCGGGCACATGGTTCTTGCGCGGGCGGCCGCGCCCGGAGACGGGGAAGACGAGAGCCACGTCGACCGGATAGACCTTCTGGCGCGCTCCTATGCCGACGGCCCAGGTGAGGCCACGCTCGCTCAAAGCCTGACGGAACGGCGCAGAGAGGCCATAACCGGCATCGGCCAGCACACAGCCGAAGCGCAGGCCGGCCGTGCGCGCCCGATCGATCTCGGCGAGCGCGATCTCGGGCTTGGTCCGGTAGCCTCCATGACCGTCCGGCACGCCGGCCCGGGCCAGTCGTGTGGGATCGCTCGTCCAGCTCTCGGGCAGGAACAGCCGCAACCCCACCATGATCGGAACCTCGCCGGAAGCCAGCGTCAGCGACACCAGTGTCTGGCAGTTCGCGTTCTTGCCCAGGGCCGAGGCGTATTGCGGCGCGACACCGACCGAGCGCTCGCCCTTCTTCGGCAGAGCCGTGTCGTCAACGATCAGCCAGGCGTCCGCGCCGCCGACCATCCTGTCCGCCTCGGTGAGCAAGACCTTCTCCAGCGGCACGGTGTCCCAAACACCGCTGGCGATGAAGTGATGAAGCTGGTCGTAGCCGACACCGCCGTCGCGGGCCGCCATCGGCTGGATGCTCTTGCGATCTCCCGCGCCGATCAGCCCCGCCACATAAGCCGGACACATCCTCGCCCGCACCTTGTGCCGTAGAGCATCCAGAAAGGGCGAAAGCCACCCCTCAAGATCGGACTTCCAAGTATCGTCCATGGCCGGCCCTCCAGAAAGCCGACCACCTATGAATCACGCAAATCGCGCCCCGGGAATCTGGAGGGTTCTGTGAGGTCGCGCGGCACTGATCGTGGAGCGAGGCGCGGCGCGCGACCTCATTGAAGCCGGATTGAACGAAGCCGCCGGCGCGAGGGCCTATGGGTTTTGTGCCTTGGGGCCGCTGCTCAAGGGGCCTCCGACA
>NZ_JBFTZN010000487.1:0-2661 GCF_056406775.1 Allobosea sp. P1_A7 | reverse complement strand
TCCTTGGGCGGAGGGCGGCGCGATGATGGGCGAGCGGACGGTTGCGCAGGAGGCACTGTTCTACGAGTTCAGCCTTGAGCGGCATGTCCCGGCCAACCACCTGCTGCGCTCGATCGACCGCTTCGTCGATCTGTCCGGCATCCGTGCGCATCTACGTCCCTACTACAGCGACACAGGCCGGCCCTCGATCGATCCCGAGCTGATGATCCGGATGCTGATCGTCGGCTACTGCTTCGGCATCCCGTTCAGAACGTCGGTTGTGCGACGAGGTCCACCTGAACCTCGCGGGCATGTGTCAACTCCGTTTTGCGTGCCGCTGCGGATCGGGAGCGCCCGGACGAGTTCAGGCTTCTTTGCGTGCTCCACGCTGGCTGCGTCGGCGGACAGGATGGGTTGAGAAGGATCGAACGGCCTAGCTCTGCCTCGCGATTAGACCGGCGAATGCCGTGCCATCGCAACCAGCGATGCGTGCTCGTCCGACCCTCGCACCCTCCCGGGCGCTCTTTTCCGCCGCGGCGACGGAACTATGCAAGTCGATCGCTAAATGGAGCTCCCGCGACGCGGCTAAGCGGCGACCGATCCGGGCGTCGCTGACCAACGGAACTCAGTGCCATCGGTCCACATGCGGTGCGTGATGACCGCGAGCCGGCGTGCGAGAGCAACCTTCGCGACCTTCACGCTGCCGCGCTTCGCCAGCCGCATGGCCCAAGACCTCAGAGAGGACCAGGGACCGTGGTGGAAGAGGACGTGGGCTGCCTGGTACAATGCGGTGYGGATCATCTCGTCGCCGCAGCGGCTAATGCGACCATCGAAGTCGGTCTGTCCGGAGCTGTAGCGTCTCGGCGTCAGGCCGAAATGCGCGCCGACATCTCTCGATCGCGAGAAGCGTTCGGGGGCGTCGACGCCCGTGCGATAGGTCAGCGCCACCACCACTCCGACGCCAGGTATGGTCATCAGCCGGCGGCAAACAGGATCGCGTCGCGCCAATTGCCGGCACATACGGTCCAGCACCTCGAAAGCCTCGATCATCGCTCGACGAACGCGCAGCATCGGCTCGGTGATCGCGAGCAGGATTGGATGATCCGCGACGAGCTCCAGGACGCGGACCTCGAAGGCGCTCCGCGTGACGATCCCGATCCTAAGCCCAAACACCTTCAGCGAACCACGCATAGCGTTCTCGATATCGTGCGTCTTATTCAAGAGCTGCTGACGGCTGACGAGTGCCATAGCCGGGACATGCTCGGCGAGGCGAATTCTCAACCGTTTGATAACATGGCGCGGCAAATGAAGGGATACTCGCGGACTACAAGGGTGGCGATGTCGCCGCAGCATTGACAGCAGCCTCATTGCGACTATCTCGCCCGGCTCTTTCGATATGTTCAACGTTATTCGATATTGAGTGAAGTTCAGCATCAACTTGTTTAAGCATCCGAACGGTTTCACTTGTATTCTCAGCGATGCTTACCAGCGTAAGAGTCCTCTCTGATTGGGGTGGTTGAGGTCAAGCTGCTCGTTGTGGTTTCTCCGGCTCGTGCCGCCCCGTGGGTCACACGCTTCTCTTCGCGGTCGGCGCTTGGCCGCCGCATGATGGGGTCAGAAGGGCGAGGCGTCTCAATCTGTTTCACGACCTTGCGGTTTRTGCGGCAGGTTCTGGACTCTCAACGAGATCGCCTCAGCACGGGAACGATCCGGTTCACCCTTTCGGGTTTATGCGTGATGTTTTGCCCTCCTACTTCGCCGTGACGGTGTCATGCTGCGACCGTGGCGCCATTCGCGGGATCCTTGCCCYATCGGAACGCTACGCCATCGCTCCACATGCGGTGGAGGATCACGGCGAGCTTGCGAGCGACCGCGACGCGGGCGCGGGCCATGCCGCGATGCTTGGCGATCTTGATCCCCCAGGCCCTCAGGCYCGACCACTTTTTGCTGCGCACCAGCAGCGTATGAGCCGCCTCATAGAGCGCTGTGCGCGCGAGTTCGTCGCCGCAACGGCTGATCCTGCCCTGGATGTCGGTCTCCATCACGCAGGGATCGCCCTGCGTCAGTTCGCGCACGCGGACGGCGAAGGTCGGGCGGCCCGGCGTACCGAGCTTGAGSCCGGCCTCCCGCAGGATCGCCCGCACTACGTTCTCGATCGCGCGCATCTCATTCAGGACAGTGCGGCGCGAGCCGCCAAAAGCGAGCGCCAAAGCCGGCACTGCCGGCTCTTGACGTGAACCTGCCGGAACCAGCCCGTCCGCATGATCTGCGCCAGAGCCCGGGCGTCGTTGCGGTCGGTCTTCTCTGTCCCGGCGTTCGTCAAGGGATGGTTTAACGCATGGTCAGTCGCGGCCACAACGCGCCCAAGGACAAAGCCTTCAAGGTTCATGTCGCCGGCCAAAAGCGCGGCCTGACCCCCGCCATCAAACGCGCCTTCAGGCGACGATCAGCGATCGAGCCCGTCATCGGCCACCTGAAGAACGAACACCGCATGAACCGCAACTATCTCGTCGGAACCCAGGGCGACGCCGCCAACGCCGTCCTTGCCGCGGCCGGCTTCAACTTCAAGCTCCTCATCCGCTGGCTGATGTTTTTGTGCGCCTGGATCACCGCCGCAGTTGCCGCCATGTCGACGGCAAAATCCCGGCCTCAGGCCGCGTGAACGCGTTCTTCACGGTCGAC
>NZ_JBFTZN010000486.1:0-2385 GCF_056406775.1 Allobosea sp. P1_A7 | reverse complement strand
GGGGAGATCTCAGGGCGAGGCCGCGTAGCCAGCCAGGCTGGACGGTGTCGGCCAATGTGGATCGCCACGCGACCGCGCGATCAGAGCGGCCGAACGATGATCTGCGCCAAAATCCAGTTGACTGAGACGGCCCCGTTACCGAAGTCCTGAGCCTAGGTGACGTCCGTGATGACGCCGAACATCGCGACAGGGCGGCCGTTTCGATCGAAATGAGCCTGCCCCTTGCTGCGCAACCATCTCAGGCTGCCATCAGGGCGAATGATCCGAAACGTCCGGTCCTGGAGCCGCTTGTCTGCCGCGAGCCCGATGGCATTGCTGAAGTCCAGCTGGTCGTCCGGATGCACCAGGGACTGATAGAGATCGATCGTTGGCACCACCGCCGCGGCGTCCAGGCCGAGGATCCTGAACAGTCCGGTGGACCAGGTGACCTCGGATGTGTCGAGATCCCAGCTCCAGGTGCCAATGCTGAACTTGTCCTCGATCACCCGGAGCCGCATGTCGGGCGAACTCAGTAGTCGCTTGGATGTTGGCATCGCTGGCTGCTTCGATGGTCGACGGGCGGTATCGGCGGCTTGCTACGTTCTGCTGTGAATAGAGCTCTCACCGAGAGGGCGGAGGAAGAATATTGGAACTTAGGAGACAATCAGCTCTCTTCCGGATGCGATCACATTCCAACTTTCGTGACTGAGGCATGAATATGAGGGATCAACCTGATTATTTTCTCCATTCGGGGCGAGAAAAAGAACACAATATGCTCACGCCACGCTCTGATTGAATATTTAATGCTCTACTTTACTGGGCTCGAACCAAAACAAGGAAATCGTCGATTCAGGTTGGAGTGTTACTGCTGAACCACGGTGAGATGCGAGGCGCGAAACAGCATGAGCAGGACGTCGCCGCGACGTGAAGCATGGTTGCGATGGCGAATTGTTGGACACTCGGGACTCCCCCCACACGGAGGGGGCTCAGCGCACAGGTCGAAGTGACGGACGGCAACCGCACGCAGCATGCCCGCTTCCGGGATGGTCGCGGCCCGGCGCGCGAAGCGGATGCCGCCTGGCTGGCCGATGATGGCACCCCACTCGGCTGGCAGCCCACCCACTGGCGCCGAGCAGCACCGCGGCCACCACAGAGAGTATTCGAGCTGGATTAGCGGAGCGGTCCTTGCCGGGTGCCTCCCTGCGCGAAGCTGATGCGCCGCTCGCGAGAATCCGGCCTGGAAATCCGCCCCTTTGAACTGTGCCTGGAATGCAACGTTCCGCAGAGTTAATCGGCGATGAACGGTGGTTCGTTGCCTGCCTCACACCAGAGGCTATGGTGCGGACTCGGCCGGGGGGCAATTGCGTGTCATCAGCAGCGGGACTGGACGAGGTGTCGCGAGGCGTCGCGCTGCGGCGGCCTTGTGTTGCGCGGTCACGTCCTGCCATGCTCGCCCTTCTCACCTTCGCACTGGCTGCGCCGGCTCTGGCCGATGGCGGAGCGGGCGGCGGAGGGGACGGCGCAGGCGGTGGCGACAATCTCACCCTTCCCGGTGACAGCGGGAACGTCGGCGGTAGCGGCGGGGGCGGCGGCGGGGGCGGCTCCGGCATAACCGGCGGCTCAGGCGGCAGAGGCAACGCCGGTATCGGCGGCACCGGCGGAATCGGAGGAGCCACCGCGGGAGCTGCGGGACAGGACGGGCAGGATTCCAACGGCGCTGGCGGTGGCGGCGGTGGCGCTCATGGCAGCGTGGATGTGGCGGCTCCCACCGGCAGCGTCTCAGGCGGCAATGGCGGCAATGGCGGCGATGGCCTCGCGGGAAGCGGCGGCGGTGGCGGCGCCGGCGGATATGGCGCGGTGATATCCGGCACCGGTGCGCTCGGCTTGCTCACGTCGACAACGACGGGCGGCAATGGCGGCAATGGTGGCAGCGGTCACTCGGAGGCCGGCAATGCCGGCAGCGGCGGCATCGGCTTGGCAGTGACCGGCGCAGCCGGCACGTCGCTCACGATCGGTGCCGGTGTCAGGGGCGGCGACGGCGGAGCTGGAGGGAACAGCACCGGCGCGACAGGCGGAAGCGGCGGCTCTGGCGGCGCCGGCCTGATCGGTTCCACTGGTACCAGCTTCGTGGTCAATGGCGCGGTGCGTGGTGGAGACGGCGGCGCCGGCGGCTCCGGAATCGTCCCGGGCTCTACCGGCCAGGCAGGAGCCGGCATCTCCGGTCAAAGCCTGAGCATCACGCTGGGCGCGAGYGGCTCGATCTCCGGCGGTCTGGATGGCGGCGGCGCCCGTGGAAACGCTCTCGCGCTGTCCGGCAACAGCAGCCTGACGGTCGCGACGGCCGGCACCGCCAATCTCACTGGCAACATCGCTCTCGGCGCCGGCACGTTGACGCTTGACCAGAGC
>NZ_JBFTZN010000485.1:0-2392 GCF_056406775.1 Allobosea sp. P1_A7 | reverse complement strand
GCTCAGGATCGTTCGCGAGATCAAGACCTCGGATACCACCGATTTCGACACGGCCAAGTTCTCCGGCCCGCGAGGCAACTACACCATTACGATAAACGCTGACGGCTCCGTGACGGTCACGGACAACGTCGGGACGGATGGGACGGATACGCTCCGGAACATCGAGCGGCTGCAGTTTACCGATCAGTCTCTCGTGCGTAGCGGTGCGAGTTTCATCGATCAGTCGCTCGTGGTCGTCGCTGCAAACAAGGCGCCGGTGGGGCGGCCGACCATCGTCGACGTGAACGGCGGCAATATCATCCAGGTCGGAGATGTCCTGACGGCCAGTCTGCTCGGCCTGACCGATGCCGACAATATCCTGGGAACCAACACGACTGGTGCCGTTTCTGCTCCGGTTTCCTATTTCTGGCAGGTCGATGACGGCACCGGTTTCGCCGATATCGAACTCTTCGGGGCCGGCGAGGTGGAGCGCGCGCATGGCCCGAGCTTCACGGTCACTGATGGCGAGAAGGGGCTGCCGATCAGGCTGCGGGTCGTCTATCAGGACGCTCATGGCGTGCTCGAGGAGGTGTTCTCCGCCCCGACCGCGACCGTCGGCACCAATGTTCCGCCGCTGCCGCCAACCACCATCGTCGGCACGCGCGCCAACGATGTCCTGGTGGGTACGGCGGGCGCCGATACCATCACCGGCGACCGTGGCGACGACACCATCACCGGCCTTGGCGGCAATGACACGATCGACGCAGGCCGTGGGGCCGATACGGTCGACGGCGGCGACGGCGACGACACCATCCTCGGCGATCGCGACAACGACATCCTCAATGGCGGGGCCGGGAACGACACGATCGACGGCGGCCGTGGTGACGACACCATCAATGGCGGCCTGGGCAATGACACGATCCTTGGCGATCGCGGCGATGATCTGATCATCGTTGGCTCGACCGAAGGGCGTGACATCATCGACGGCGGTCGTGACACCGACACCGTTCGGATCGTGGGCGACGCGACCGCAGAGGCTTTCCGGGTCTATGCCCGGGCCGATGCGATCGCGGCCGGTATCACGGTCGCCGCAGCGACCGAGATCGTCATCACGCGTGGCGCCGCGGTCGTCGCGGAACTCGCGAATATCGAGGAGATCCAGATCACCGGCGGCGGCGGCGGCGACACCTTCCAGGTCATCGGCAATTTCGCGGCGACCACGTTGTTCACCAACACCATCACGATCGATGGTTCGACGGGCGACGATACCGTCAATATCTCGGCGCTAACCTCGGCACATCGCATCGTCTTCAAGTCGATGGGCGGCCATGACACGATCATCGGGACCTTGCGGCCTCAGGATGTCATCGAGCTGGCGCCCGGTTCGACGCTCGCCAACTACACGAGCACGAACAACGACAACGGCACGACGACCCTGACGAATGGCGGCCATACCATCACCTTCGCAACGCTGGCGGGCGGCGCGTCGCCGACCTTCGCGAATTCCGGCAGTAGCGGTGGCGGCGGGGGCGGCAACGGCGGCGGCGATGGTGGCGGAAATGGCGGCGGAGATGGTGGAGGCGACGGCGTCACCGGCGCGTTCGAACTCACCGCCGGCGACCTTTCCGGGCTGAAGCACCTGGTCAACGGCCAGGAAGTCCCTGGCGATGACGACACGGTGCCCGGCGTCCGCGATCTCAGCGGCCACGGCAACAATGTCACCCATCCCGATTACGGCGCGGCGGACGAGCACTTCATCCGGCTGACAGAAGCCCACTATGGCGAATACGACGCGGCGACCGGCAACAACAAGATCAACCCGATCTTCGAAGGGCTCGATCCACGCAACATCAGCAATATCCTCGGAGTGCAGGAAGCAGACCTGCCGAAGAACAGCAACGACGCCAATATCTTCTTCATGGCCTTCGGCCAGTATTTCGACCACGGCCTCGACTTCCTGCCGAAGGGTGGCAACGGCACGATCCAGATCGGGGCTCCCGGGAGCGGCGCGCCCGGATCAGGCAACCCGGCCGATCTCACCCGGGGCACGGTCGACGAAATCGTCGACGGCGTTCCCCAGCATATCAACCGCACCTCGCCTTTCGCGGACCAGAACCAGGCCTATGGCTCGAACGGGCTCGTCGGCCAGTTCCTCCGGGAAGGCGACGGCCATGGCGACGGCGGTCTCGGCTCGATGCTGCTGGCGGGAGCGCCGGATCCGTCTGACCCGGCTTTCCGATTGCTGCCGACGCTGCGCGAACTGATCCTGGAGCATTGGGAGAACAACACCGTCTTCAGCCTGCCGAACGGCGGCTCGGTCAGATTCCAGTCCTATTTCCCCGGGCTGGTCGATGGTAGCGGGGTGATCAACACCACGATGGCAGCGAGCATGGCGTCCAACTTCATGGGCACC
>NZ_JBFTZN010000484.1:0-2397 GCF_056406775.1 Allobosea sp. P1_A7 | reverse complement strand
TGGTCAGAACCGGGTTTTCGACGCGATAGGCGCGAACGTCGAACAGGCGGGCGGCCGAGGTGACGCCTTCGGCATCGCTGCCCGGTCCGGCCTTGTCGGCGCGCTGWGCCGCGATCTCGCGAAGGTTGATGCCCATGAGCTTGGGACCGACCTTSGGCAGGAACCAGACCAGGGCCGCCGTCCCGACGAGATAGGTGACGGCGTAGGCGACAGGGATGTTGTTGATGAGCGCCGTCCGCTCGGCCTGCGGTAGGTCGAGACGCTGGATCGCTTCGCCCGCTGTTCCGATGACGGTCGATTCCGAAAACGCCCCGGCGAGAAGTCCGGCCGCAGTACCCATGTCGAAGTTCAGCAGTTTCGCGAAGCCGAGCGCCACCAGCAGGCACGTGACGCAGAGCACCACCGTTAGCGCCATTTGTGGAAGCGCATCGCGCTTCAAGGCGCGAAAGAACTGCGGACCGACCTTGTAACCGGTCGTGAAGAGGAAGAGGTCGAAGAAGACCGTCTTCACGGCGGCCGGCACCTTGATGTCGAGCTGGCCGACCAGGACGCCCGCCAGCAGGCAGCCGACAACGACGCCGAGGCTGAAGCCGCCAATTTTCGCCTTKCCRATSAGAAAGCCGAGAGCGATCGTCAGGAAGATGGCGAGCTCGGGATTATTGCGCAGGGCATCGACGATGTAGTTCATGCTTTGCCTCGCAGCATKGAACTCGGACATCCGATCAAGTCGTGACTGATCGAATGTCCGATGGTTGCCGAACGCAGGAAATCACCTGCCCACACCTTCACTCCTGCCGCTCTCGCGCGTCAGGGCTTTTTGGCGAGAGCGAGATTGTAGGCATCGAAGGCCTGGCGGTAGCCACGCGCCACCGCGCGGGTAGCGCGGCCGATCTGGCTGTAGACCTCGTCGTCAAGATTGGCGAAGGAGACGCGCACCGACCAATCGGGGGCGTGGAAGCCGCCGCCGTTCAAGAGCACGATGCCGTGGTCCTCGGCGAGGCGGAAGACGATGTCGAGCGGRTGGACGTGCTCCTTCATRTAGCTCACSACCTCGGGGCCGACATATTTRTTCGCCCAGAACTCGAAATCGATCAGGCCGTAATAGCGATCATGCAGGGGRTTGTCGGGCACATCGATGCCCAATCCTTCGATCATCCGGTCRACGCGGGACTTCACGATATCCATGCAGGTCTTTTGATAGAGCTTGGCYTCGTCCATCATCTCGGACAGCGAGAACATGGTCATCATCACCTGCTGCGGCAGCGACARGCCGGCCGTGTGATTCAGGGCGATGTCGCGGCTGTCGGCGACGATGCGGTCGATCAGTCTCAGTTCGCGCGGCTTGAGCGTGATCGGGCCATAGCGGGTATCGAGCACCGTCAGGATCTTCTCCGGATGGTTCGCGATCGCCTTGTCCARGATGTTGTCGCGGTGGATSGCGATGACGCCGAGCCGCCAGCCGGTGCACCCGAAATATTTCGAGTAGGAGTAGACCCCGATTGTATTCTGCGGGAGCGCGCCGAGCAGGCCACGGAAACCCTTGACGAAGGTGCCGTAGACGTCGTCRGTGAGGATGATCAGGTCGGGACGCTTGGTCTGGACCAGTTTCACGATCTTGGCGATCGTCTCCTCGCTCAGGGCAACGGCATAGGGATTGCCCGGATTGACGACGAAGAAGGCCTTGACCTTGGGGTCTTCAAGCTTCTTGAGTTCCTCGTCGGTGAACTGCCAGCGGTTTTCCTGAGGCGCGGCCACCGAAACGATGTTGAGGCCGTAATCCTCAAGATGCGGCATTTCGAGATAGGGCGTGAAGATCGGGGTCGCCAGGGCAATCGTGTCGCCCGGGTTCAGGAGCCGGTTGGCCTTCAGCGACTTGAAGATGTAGCACATCGCYGCCGTTCCGCCYTCGACGGCATAGAGGTCGAACTGGCCGGATGGGTGCGGCTCCCCGCACATCGCCCACATCAGGTATTCATGCACGATGCGCTCRTTGTGCACGAGCATGCGGTCAGGCACCGGATAATTGTCGCCRATGATCGAGTCGACGAGCTCGTGCACGAAGGCGTCTGGTTTGAAGCTGAACTTATTGATGGCAAAGGCGACCATCTCTCGGAGGAAGGTGGCGCCGGGCGAGTCCTTGTGATCGGCGAGCCAGTCCTCCAGCCGCTCGGCAATACCCTCGGCCTTGGGCATGCCGCCAATGCCGGCGGCCTTGTGCATCACGCGCCTGCTTTCCGTGATCGCAAACTGCCCGAGCAGGAAGAAGCCCTCGCGCGGCGTCATCGCGACCCAGTTCGGATTGCCGCGGCCGGCGTTCAGAAGGGCGATCGAGGAGGTCTGCGCGGTCTGTTTAGCGAGACGGATCAGTTCGTCCTTGATCTCGAAGGGGCTGAGGGT
>NZ_JBFTZN010000483.1:0-2409 GCF_056406775.1 Allobosea sp. P1_A7 | reverse complement strand
GCTACCGGCACCGCTCCTTGCTGCTGTTCAAGAATGAGAAGGGCAATTTCGTAAATCTCCCTGACGTCGGCTGCTTCCAATAGGCCTTTCTGCACCAGGCAGCGCAGTAGGCCGGCCATTGTTGCTGAGGAGACCAGATTTGCTGCGGCGACGCCATTCAATGAGGCAACGGACATCGGGGGCTCATTGTGCTTCTGTATGCGCAGGTTCCGGCACGGTGTAGCCGTCCGCTGCGTACGAAGTTATTTTGTTTCGCAGCGTGCGGATGGCGATGCCGAGTAGCGAGGTGGCGTGGGTGCGGTTGCCGCCGGTTTCCCGGAGCGTGGCTAGGATCAGTTGGCGTTCGACAAAGGCTACTGGCAGGCCGACGAACTGATCTACGACGGGTCGCTCACCATCGAGCAGTTGCATGGTCACGGTCCTTTTCGAGCCCCCCAACTCTTCTGGACCCCTTAGAATGGCGCCCGCCGTGGTTAAGAAGCGGTAAATCGATATTGTGAGTGGGCTCGGGACAACGTTGGGTTCGGCGCTCTCCGCCCTCTGCGCGCCCGCAGGGCGCAAGTCTAATCGCTAACTGCATCAACTTACTTGGGCAGTGACGACTTCACCCGACTTGGGATTGCACTGACTTGCGCCCTCTGTTCCGTGGAATAAATAAGCGCTATGCCGGAAGGCTCACTATCGAAGCACAGAACCTGACCCTTGCGCCGGGTGAAGTCGCCGGGCTGCCTATTCACGGGAGCCAAGATTTTGTTGCGATCACAGTGCGCGACACCGATGTCGGCATGTTCGCGGACGTGATTGAAAAGGCTTTCGATCCGTTCTTCACGACGAAACCGATCGGCTAGGGAACGGGCCTAGCTGTCTTGGCTTCGCCGGCATCGGCAGCGCGGCGAGCGCAGGATTCACGACCGCAGATCAGCCCCGCATCACTGTCCGCATGCAACGCCCGTGCAGCGCGTCGCCGCGATCGAATCGCTGAGGGCAAACCCGCATATCGACCTGTTGATCTCCGATGTCGGACTTCCCGGGATGAACGGTCGTCAGCTTGCAGAGATTGCGCAAGGCCAGATGCCGGATCTCAAGGGGCTATTCATCACCGGCTATGCAGCCAATGCGGTCAACCGCAACCGACTTTCTGGCTGACCCGCATGGATATGATCACCAAGCCCTTCGGCCTGGAAAAGCTCGGACGGAAGATCGGCGAAATGCTGGCGAGAAACTAGCGAAATGCCGATCCAGGTCAGAGGACTTCTCTGGATGTACGCCGTGCATTTCGCAGTGACGATTAGATTTGCGCACCAATRCCGGGATCCGTGCGCGCAATGCGCGGTGTGGATGTGTTCTGCGTCTAGACGCCCCTTCGATAGCGGCTCATCGGCTACTTGGCTGCGGTGTAGCTCGATTGATGGTTTTAGATGAGCGTTCCCGGGCCGAGATGCTGGCCCCGGCTCCAACTCGTCCGTTCGCGCTCAGCGCAACAGCGATCGAGAACCTGGGAGCAGGTTCGTGATCACCGGCCAAGTAGGCGGCGTTCAAGCAAAGCCTGCATGTCGCGGCGGCCGTCAGCGATGACGAAGATGACGACTTTGCTGCCAATTACGCGGTAGATTAGGCGATACGGATCGAGCAGAATCTGCCGGAATTCCCGAACACCTAACGCCTCAAGTTCCTTGGGGAAGCTGCCCCGTTCCGGGTAACGCTCCAGTGTGGAGATCCTTTCAATGAACGCATCGAGCAAGCACTCAGCCGCTTCCATTGAACGGTGTTCAGCCAGGTAGTAGTGAATGGCTTCGAGATCATCCTCCGCGCCTTGCGTCAGCTCGACCTCAAAGAGGCCCTCCTTCATCGACGATCCGCCGCTTTTCCGCGCAGTCTTTCGACGACAGCGCGAGCCGGCTTGGTCTTGCCTGCATCGACATCCTGATTGCCGATGGCAAGCAGCTTCAACAGCGCGAGCGTCTCTTGCGTCTGTTCAAAGGAGGCAACGTCCTGGAGCACCGCCCTGGCCTCGCCATTCTGCGTGATCACCAGAGGCTCTCGCCTTTCGGTGAGGTTGAGGAGGATGTCGGCTGCGTTGGCCTTCAGATAGCTGATCGGTTTGACTTGGGCAGAATACCGCAAAGGAGCCTCCCGGACTAAATTCGGTTCGAATATAGTCCGGACGTTAGCGCCGTGCAACTGTGGCGTAGCGGCTGGTGCCTTCCGGTGTTCGCGATCGTCCAGTCAATCGTCAGCGTCGGCACGGAGCCCACCAGCAGCAGTGATCATCGCGGCGTTGTCATGTCTGGACGGCGCCCTTTGATCAAGGGGATTTCTTTGGCGCGGCGAGGATCGTGGGAGCGGTCATGTCTTCGGCCTTTTGGTGCACTTTTCTAAGCGCTGGCCCTGATGTTGTCCGCGTCATCC
>NZ_JBFTZN010000482.1:0-4515 GCF_056406775.1 Allobosea sp. P1_A7 | reverse complement strand
CGGGAGAAGTTATTGCCGAAATTGACGCGGGCCGGGACGGTGACCGTGATGTCCTTGTAGGGAACCTCGTCGCCTTCCCGGTTCCGGAAGTTGCGATTGTCGAAATAGAACGCCTTCAGTTGAGGGTTGGCGCCCTCCGCCAGGATATGGGTGAAGAGGGTCGGCGTTCCATCTTCGCGTTCCACCTCCATCTGGAATATGCCGCCAGTCGCGCAGTCCTTTGCCTGGATCTTCATGCTGAGGTTTTGGCCCGTTCTCCCGATCTCGATCTCGGTCTCCTTGATCTCGACGGTGAGTGAACTGGTCAGCGACAACCCGCGATGGTCGGGGAGCTTGCTGGCGAAGACCGGGGTCGGCACTCCTCCCGTGATGTCGAGGGGATTTGGCGCACCGGTCAGCGTGAAGTTGCGGATGCCGAGGGTCGCCGAGTCGACATCGAATTGGGCATATTTGCCCTGCACCCGAAAACTCGTCCCAAGAGCGCTGGCGGGGAGGGTGGCATTCTGAGTGCGTCCCAGCACGGTAAAGCCGCCGCCCTCGCACCCTTCCGATGACGCGGCCTGGGCTGAGCCTGCTGCGAGGAGCAGCGGCAGCGCGACCAGCGCGACGGTTCCCAGATGACCGCTCGCGCGACCGCTCTCACCCGCTGCCCGTGCGCAGGGCGTAGTGCGAAAATGGCAAATACGTCGCATGACCATGAGTAACCTCCCTGGGTTCTATGATTGACAGTCCCGATTTGGGCCGGATGCGTATTCCAGCAGCATCGCTCGGCAGGGCGAGCCGGCCGAATACGCTTTGGATGACGTCGTGGTCGCTGTGTTCTTCGCAGGTGCGTGAAGGGTTTCTGGGGCATGCAGGTGCGGCGACCGGCGAACTCTACGCCTATGAACCTGACATTTACCTGACGCGACCTGTCAGGTTGCGCGTGCACCAGGGCAATGATTGGCGAGGCCAGCGAAACGCGTCGCGGAAACGTCCGGCGCCGGCCACGCGTAGCTCTCTGCAACTGGCAATTACTGCTCGGCGAGGCTATCCTCGGCTTACGAAATCTTACGCGGTTCTCAGATCCATGGATGCCAGGCAGAAGCGGCACGCTTTCTTCTTCGCGCTGATTGGGAGTTTCCGCGTGATGTGGCCGGTTCTCTCCGGTGTGCTCGCGACCATGCTCGTGCCGGGATTTCTGATCGGGCGCATCGAGGACTGGGGTATCGGGGACTCCCTCTATTTCACCTTCGTGACCGGCTTCACGATCGGCTATGGGGATTTCACGCCGACGCATTTCAGCTCGCGCATGCTTGCCGTCGTGATCGGTTTCGCCGGCATCGTGATGACCGGGCTTATTGCGGCTGTCACTGTCGAGGCGCTGCGAGCGACGGAAGTCGAGCCGCCCGAGCACAAATAGGGTTCCGTCTGCTTGCTTCGTGAGGTGCATGCGAGCTCAGTGTGCACGTGCGAGCATCGCCGTGGCCGGAACGACCGCCGTCACGCCGGCCGCCGACGCCCGCGATGGCTGCGCAACGGCGGCGGGCCGATTTTCCCCCGGAATCGCGACCGCCTGATCCGACGCGCGATTTCGATTTCGGCTGCGCCGCGACGCAGCCGGGATACAATGGCTCCGCGTCCTTCCCCTACCATTCAAGCCATCGGGAGAAGAGCCATGCCCGAGCAGATCGATCACCCGCGCAGGAATGTCCTCGGCGCCCTGGCGCTCGGAGCGGCACTTGCCCCGTTCAGTGCGATCGGCGGTGCCCGCGCCCAGACCAGTCCACCCTCCGTCACACCTGCGGGCAGCGCGGGGCAGGGCGTGCAGGCCTCGTTTGCTCCGCTGAAGCGGATCGTGGCGGGCGTTCTCGAGGTCAGCTATGCCGAGGCTGGCCCGGCGGATGGTCCGCCGGCGCTGCTGCTGCATGGCTGGCCCTATGACATCCACAGCTATGTCGAGGTTGCTCCCCTTCTCGCCGGGGCCGGCTATCGCGTGATCGTGCCCTATCTGCGCGGATATGGAACGACGCGCTTCCTCAGTGACGGCACGCCGCGCAACGGCCAGCAGGCGGCCCTGGGCCGTGACCTCGAACTGCAATGGTGGTACCAGTATTATTTCGCCACCGAGCGCGGGCAGGCGGGGTACGCGAAATACACGCATGAGTTCGCGCGCCTGATCTGGGAGTTGGCCTCGCCGAAATGGGCCTTTGACGACGCGACCTTCGCGCGCTCGGCCACGGCCTTCGACAATCCCGACCATGTCGCGATCTCGATCCATAATTATCGCTGGCGGCTCGGCCTGGCCGCGGGCGAGCCGCAATATGACGAGCTGGAAAAGAAGCTCGCCGCCTTTCCAACGATCGGCGTGCCGACKATCACCATCGAGGGGGATGCCAATGGCGCGCCGCATCCGGAGCCTGCCGCCTATGCGAAGCGGTTCACCGGAAAATACGAGCACCGGCTCTTCACTGGGGGCATCGGCCATAATCCGCCACAGGAGGCGCCGCAGCCCTTCGCCCAAGCGGTGATCGCCGCCGACAGGCTCTGACGGCGGGCCGGGGGAGGGTTCGGGCGCGCACAGGCCGTTCCCCCCAGGCTCGCGCTCTGCTCAACCGTTTCATGGGTCCGGAAGCGGGCTCTCTGCAGGGAAGCGGATGCCGCGATCGAAGGCAGAAACGCACTCCGAATCCGGGCGCCGATCCGCGAATGGCGCCGGTTTGCGCAGAGCGCTGTCGCGCCCCCATCGTAAGTATAGATTCGCGGTCTGACCTTCGCCGTACGGATCGTCGGACCATCTTCTCTACAATTCGCGGCGCCCTCCAGCTATCACCGGCACGGTATTTCTGCCGCAATTGCGGCATCGGGGGAGGTCGGCATGTATCTACCGCGTCTGACCAAGGGCTTACGGCTAAGGGAGGCCCAGCGTGCTCTCGAGAACCGGCTCGAGATCGTCAAGGCGCTGTCGGTCGGCGAGATCACCAAGCGCGATTTGCTGCGCTGGGGCTATTTCACGGCGGGTGGCCTGCTGGTCGCCAAGAATGGGCTGAGTCCCTTTGCCAGGAGTGCCTATGCCCAGGTGCCGACGGGCGCGCCACGCAGCCCGACCTTCGGTGTCGACAAGTTCCATGACCTGATGCCGCGCCCAGAGGTGCTGAAACCCGTGCCGCTGACGCGCATGTCGAATGGCGACGCCGCCTGGGGCGGGGCTTCGGGTGCGCAGGAATTGCCGGCGAAGAATTTCTCCTACCACACCGATTACACCAACTCGGGCGGTGGGCTCTACCGCAACCCGGTCACCAATGCGGGGCCGTTCGAGGGCCGCCCGCCCGGCGAATTCTTTGCGCATCAGCGTTGGGAGGAGCTCTATCCCAAGAAGGGCTATCTGCTCTCACTCGGGCAGGTCAAGGCCGGCTGCTATTTCTGCGACGGCATGCCGGAACAGGCGGCGACCTCGATGTGGACCTTCGGGCCGCGCGCGCCTGGCCGGGAAGGGCGGGCCGCTGGCCTCCGCACCGGGACCGGCCAGCCGACCCTGATCAAGGCGCGCTATGGCGAGCCGATCCTGACCCGGATCTATAACGATCTGCCGGTCGATCGGAGGAAGAATGGCGGCTTTGGGCGCAACGAGATCTCGATCCATCTCCATAACGCCCATAACGGCGCCGAAAGCGACGGTGCCTGCAATGCCTATCACTTCCCCGGCACCTTCTACGATTACCACTGGGGCATGGCCATGGCCCGGCGCGACATGCCCAATGTCTGGCCGACCGGCGACCGCGACTATGCCCGCAAATGCTCGGGGCCCGATGACCGCGAGGGCCTGGTCCAGGTCCCTGGCGATTTCCGCGAGATCCAGAGCAGCCTCTGGTTCCACGACCATCGCTTCTTCTTCACCGCCGAGAACGTGCACAAGGGCATTTTCGGGCTGTGCAATATCTATAGCGGCCCCGATCGCGGCCGCGAGGACCTCAATGACGGCATCAACCTGCGGCTGCCCAGCGGCTCACAGCTGAAATGGGGCAATCTTGATTTCGACGTGAATCTGGCGGTCTCGAACCCCGCCTTCGACGCCAATGGCCAGGCCCGCTTCGATATCTTCGACACTGACGGCTTCCTCGGCGACATGCTCTGCGTCAACGGCACCTATTACCCCTATTTCGAGGTGCTGCCGCGGCGCTACCGCTTCCGCATCCTGAATGCGGCGATGGCGCGGTTCATGAAGCTGGCGCTGGCGGTCAACAAGAGCCGGCGCTTTGCACGCATGACCAATGTGCCGTTCTACTTCATCGCCAATGACGGCAACCTGCTGGTCAACCCGATCGCCCTGACGGAGACCGACGAGATGGGCGTGGCCGAGCGTTTCGACATCGTCGTCGACTTCGCCGCCTTCGAGCCCGGCGACAGCGTCTATCTGATCAACCTGCTGAAGCAGACCGACGGGCGTCTCCCCAAGGGCCCGGTCTCGATGGCCTCGGCCTTCAAGGGCGATGACGACGACCCCTGCATCGGTCCCTTCCTGGAGTTCCGGGTCTG
>NZ_JBFTZN010000481.1:0-2469 GCF_056406775.1 Allobosea sp. P1_A7 | reverse complement strand
GACGCGGTCACCGCCGAGGAGGAGGCCGGCAGCGATGACGAGGATGGCGGCGCCGTCTTCGACAAGAGCGGCATGGGCCAGGCCGAGAGCGAGGATCCCTACGACCAGGCGGTCGCGGTCGTGCTGCGCGACAAGAAGGCCTCGACCTCGTATATCCAACGCCGCCTGCAGATCGGCTACAACCGCGCCGCCTCGATCATGGAGCGCATGGAGAACGAGGGCATCGTCGGCCCCGCCAACCACGCCRGCAAGCGAGAGATCCTCGTCGAGGCCAGCCGCGCCAGGGAAGACGAGGATTGAGCGGACGGCAGAGAGACGGCAGGTCCTCAAATTGCCACGCTGAAGTGCAACTCATACGGTGGTTGATGCGTTTACCTGAGGCGGCGGGCCATTTCGCCCGCCTCCAGTCATTGCCCGCATCAGGCAATGACGCGAACATCCAGGCCGATATGGCCCCAGCATCGGAGCAGCTTTGCTCATGACACGCGTTTCGCCAATGCAGGCTTCGCTCGGCGCCTTTGTCGCGCTTGGGCTCGCCATTGCGTCTGGCCCGCTCGCGGCCCAGCCGCTTGATCTTCAGGCCAAACCCGCAGCGCCGGCCGCAAAGCCGGCAGCTCCCCGCGCGATCCCGCTGCCGCCCATGCGACCGCCGGGGCTTGGCCTGCCGCGGACCGCGGAGGCAACCTCCGCTCCGGTCATCACCACGGTCGCCGCCGAACAGCCCCGTCCGGCTGCCGTCCCGGTCAAGTCGACCACCAGCAAGCATTCAGCCCCGCTCACACAGCAGGAAGCTGTCGAGCGTCTCAATGCCTATTTCAATGGCTTTGCGACGTTGCAGGGCGACTTCATCCAGTTCGCCTCTGACGGCCGCCGCTTCGAAGGCAAGCTCTATATCCAGCGCCCAGGCAAGATGCGCTTCGAGTATCGGCCGCCCGTGACCATGGAAGTCATCGCCGACGGCACCTCGGTGGCGATCCGCGACAAGAAGCTCGCGACCCAAGATCTCTACTCGATCGGCCAGACGCCACTGAAGTTCCTGGTCAAGGAGCGCATGGACCTTGCCCGAGATTCGACCATCACCAAGGTCAGCACCAAGGGCGACATCCTGTCGGTCAGCGTCGAGGATCGTTCGACCCTTGGCGGTACGTCGAAGATCACCCTGAACTATGACAYGGCGGCCAACGAGCTCAGGCAGTGGGTGGTCATCGATCCCCAGGGCTACGAGACATCGGTCTCGCTCTACAACCTCGATACGCAGCGGCGTCCCGATCCGAAGAATTTCGTGATCAACTACGAGCGCATGCTCTGAGCACGCGCTGAAGGGGCGGCCCTCCAAGCGATATCGAGCGCCGGGCTTGCTTGCGAGACGAGGCGGCGGCCGCAACGCCGTCAGGCTTCGGAACAGCTTGCTTTTTCCGCTGCCAAGACCCAGTTTCCGGCTCCCTTTCGATCCGGAAACACTGCGTGAATCTGACCGTTACGAGCTGGAACATCAATTCGGTGCGCCTGCGCATCGGCATGGTGACGGAATTCCTGACCACCACCGCGCCGGACGTACTGTGCCTGCAGGAGACCAAGACTCCTGACGAGCAGTTTCCCGCCAAGGCCTTCGAGAAGATCGGCTATGTCCATCAGGCCTTCATCGGCCAGAAGGGCTATAATGGCGTCGCGATCGTCTCACGCCTGCCCTTCAGCGAGAAGGACGCCATGGCGATGTGCGGACGCAATGATGCCCGCCATATGACGGTCGTACTCGACAAGGGAGCTGGCGCTGCCGCGGGCGTCGCCATCCATAATTTCTACATTCCGGCCGGAGGCGACATCCCGGATCCGAACCTGAACGACAAGTTCGCCCACAAGCTCGCCTTTCTCGACGAACTCGGCGCCTGGGGAATCGCCAAACGACCAACCGACCGGCCAAGCATCCTGCTCGGCGACCTCAATATCGCGCCCTATGAGCACGATGTCTGGAGCCATAAGCAGCTTCTCGACGTGGTCAGCCATACACCCATCGAAACCACGACGCTCGAGACGCWGCGCACCGAGCTTGGCTGGAGCGATGCCGCGCGCACGCTGCGGCCCGAACCCGAGAAGCTCTATAGCTGGTGGAGCTACCGTGCCGCCGACTGGGCTGCCTCGAACAAGGGTCGCCGGCTCGACCATATCTGGCTCTCTGACGGATTGAAGCCGACCCTGCGCGACGTCACCTTCCTGCGTGAAGCACGCGGTTGGGAGCGGCCCTCGGACCACGTTCCCGTCACGGTGACATTGGAGCTCTGATCGAGCGCTCTAGCTTCGATCGATCGCGATCAGCGCATCGCGAACCTGCGACAATTCGCCCATGAAGCCTTGCAGCCTCTCTCCGATCGCAGCCGCGATCGCCTGAGCCGATTGCGGGGATTCGCCGAGCACCCGGCGCATCACGCTGCGCGAGAGCTTCATCAGTTGCGTGGGCTCGCGCGCAACGGC
>NZ_JBFTZN010000480.1:0-2520 GCF_056406775.1 Allobosea sp. P1_A7 | reverse complement strand
GGTTCGGGCAACGACACGATCACGGCCAGTGCGGCGGTGAACGTGATGGARGGCGGGGCGGGCAAYGACACCTTCCRCTTCGAGAGCAAGGAAGCGGCGGATGGCGACACCATCCTCGACTTCGAGCCTGGCGATAAGCTCGACCTCTCCGGCATCGACGCCAATGGCGCGCTCGCCGGCAACCAGAGCTTCACSCTGACCAGCGGCCCGGCCTTCACCGCCACGGCCCAGYTGGTGGTCGCCTACGAGACCCGGGCCGACGGCGACTACACCGTGGTCAAGGGCAATGTCGACGSCGACGSCGATGCCGACTTCCAGATCAACCTGAAGGGCAGCCACACCCTGACCGGCAGCAACTTCAGCTTCTAGAAGCCGCGCTTCCCGGCCGGCGGGCCCYGTGCCCGCCGGCCGCCTTCCTGYCGACTGCTTCATTTGACGGTTTGCGATCATGGCACCTTCCAAGGCACAGACCTCCGCCCGCAAGCGCGATGCCGCCAGGCTGACGCTCGGCTTCCGCTCSGCCTTCCTCTTCCTGTTYGCGGTCTCGGGGCTGATCAATGTGCTGGCGCTGACCGGCTCATTCTACATGCTGCAGGTCTATGACCGGGCSCTGACCTCGGGCAGCGTCCAGACGCTGGCGGCGCTCTCGGCGCTGGCGATCGGGCTCTAYYTGTTCCAGGGCGCCTTCGACGTGATCCGCTCGCAGGTGCTGGTCCGGGTCGGGGCCMGGCTCGACAAGGATATCGCGCCGCTGGCGCACCGGGTGGCGATCGACATGCCGCGCTTCGGSTTYTCGAGCACCGAGGCGCTGGAGCGCGGGCGCGATGTCGACACRGTGCGCGGCTTCCTCGGCAGCCAGGGGCCGGGCGCGCTGTTCGACCTGCCCTGGATCCCGCTCTATCTCGCCTTCGCCTATTTCCTGCACCCCTGGCTCGGCGCGCTGACGCTGGCGGGCGCCGTGGTGCTGACCCTGCTGACGGTGGCSAGCGAGRTCCTGACCCGCCGGCTCAACGGCACGACGCGCCAGGCGGCGATCACCCGCGGCGCGATCGCCGATTCCAATGCCCGCAATGCCGAGGTRCTGAAGGCGATGGGCTTTGCCGACCGGGCGGTCGAGCGCTTCAACCTKGCCAACCGCGAGCAYCTGGCGCTGCAGACCAAGGCCAATGACCTCGGCGGCAGCCTGGGCGCGGTCTCGCGCGTGCTGCGCATGATCCTGCAATCGGCGATCCTCGGGATGGGCGCCTATCTGACGATCAAGGGCGAGCTCTCGGCCGGSGCGATCATCGCCTCCTCGGTCGCCTCGTCGCGRGCGCTGGCGCCGGTCGATCTCGCGATCGCCAACTGGAAGTCCTTCGTCGCGGCACGCGCCGCCTTCCAGCGCCTGCGCGAGACGGTGGTGGCGCTGAGCCAGGCGGTGGTGCCGATGCAGCTGCCGGCGCCGGTCGGCGCGCTCAAGGTCGACAAGATCACGGTYGCCGCCCCGGTCTCGGGCCAGGTCCTGCTCAGCGAGGTCGGCTTCGACCTGAAGGCSGGCACGGCGCTYGGCCTGATCGGCCCGAGCGGCGGCGGCAAGACSACGCTGGTGCGGGCCCTGACCGGGATCTGGCCGTGCCTGCGCGGCTCGGTCCGGCTCGACGGCGCCGAGCTGGCGCAATGGCCGGAGGCCAGCCTCGGGCGCTTCATCGGCTATCTCCCGCAGGAGGTCAGCCTGCTCGATGCCAGCGTCGAGGAGAACATCTCGCGGCTCTCGGCYGAGAGCGACGCCGCCGGGGTCGTGGCGGCRGCCAAGGCGGCCGGCATCCACGAGATGATCGTGCGKCTGGCCGATGGCTACCAGACCCAGCTCGGGCCGCARGGCGCGGCGCTCTCGGCCGGCCAGCGCCAGCGCATCGGCCTGGCGCGGGCGCTCTACGGCAACCCCTTCCTGGTCGTCATGGACGAGCCGAACTCGAATCTCGACGGCGAGGGCGAGAGCGCGCTCAAGGCGGCGATCGAGACGGTCAAGGAGCGCGGCGGCATCGCGATCATCGTGGCGCACCGGCCRAGCGCGCTCGCCGCCGTCGACTTCGTCGGCGTCATCCAGAACGGCAAGCTYGCCGCCTTCGGGCCGCGCAACGAGATMCTGACCCCGGCGACGACSCAGGTCGCCCCGGCCAGCACGCCGGCAGCACCGCTGCGGATGCCGCAGGCCAGTCCYATCGCAGCTCCCTTCAAGCCTGCGCATGAACGGGTGTCGGCATGATCGAGATCARRACCCTCAAGGCCCCGGCGCCGGGCGCGCCYKCCGCGGAGCAGAGCTACCGCAAGATCACCGACGAGGACGCGGCGCCGTCGTCGCGCTGGCCGGCGCTGGTYGTGCTCGCGCTGACCGCGGTCGCGATCTACGTCAAGAGCCTCTTCCCCAGCCACGCCAAGTCCGATCTCGGTCCGCCCACCGAGCCCCCGGGCGAGGATGCGGCTGGGGGAGGCCCCTCGAGGCAGGCGCAGGCCGAGGAGGCGGACAAGGAGGCCGAGGCC
>NZ_JBFTZN010000479.1:0-2526 GCF_056406775.1 Allobosea sp. P1_A7 | reverse complement strand
GTTCTGTGAGGTCGCGCGGCACTGATCGTGGAGCGAGGCGCGGCGCGCGACCTCATTGAAGCCGGATTGAACGAAGCCGCCGGCGCGAGGGCCTATGGGTTTTGTGCCTTGGGGCCGCTGCTCAAGGGGCCTCCGACAGGACCGATCGCAGTCCTGATGGGAGCGGGCTGACGGACGCTGCCGGCGGCAGAGCAGTGCGCGGCCGGGAGCCATGGGGGCGSGGGCGCGACGGGAGCGTCGATGATCCGCCTGATGGCTGTGGGACAGAGCCGGGCGCAGGGCATTGCTCGCCGCGACGCAGTGGCGTGCAGGGCAACAGGATCGGGTCTGCGATGCCGATGGCCTCTGGTCATGACGTATCCGGGCAAGGCCGGCAGCGCGGGAGGGTCGCGATGACGCGCATGGCGCCGCCGCAGCACGGGCAAAGCGCCGGATCGAAGGCCGGGCGCGATGGACGGGCGGCCCCCTGGATGCTGGCGTCATGGTCGCTGGTGCGCCTGCTGGCGGTTGCGGCGATGGCCTGGCGGATGAAGACAAGCCTGGAGCGCCTGTGGCCGTTGGCGAGGAAGCCGAAGTGGCGGATGCGGTGGAAGCCGTCGGGCAGTGCGTGCAGCAGGAAGCGGCGGATGAACTCGGCGGGATCGAGCCTCATGGTCCGGGCGGCGTTGCCATGGCGATAGTCGCGCCAGCGGAAGGCGACGCCGTCATCATCTGCGGCGACCAGGCGGTTGTTGGCGATGGCGACACGATGAGTGTACCGCCCAAGGTAGGCCAGCACATGCTCCGGCGAGCCGAAGGGCGGCTTGGCGTAGACGATCCAGTTGACCCTGCGCTGCCCGGCCAGCGCGCTGGCGAACGCCTTGGACCCATTGAGCGCGGCCAGGTCGCCGAAGAAGGCGAGCTCGCCTGCCTCATGCGCCTGGGCAAGCCGTTCGAGGAAGCGGCGACGGAACAGACGCGAGAGAACATGGATGGGCAGGAAGAAGCTCGGCCGGCAGGCGATCCATCGCCCGTCCGGCGCCCATGCGCCGCCTGGAACGAGGCAGTGGATATGGGGATGATGGGAGAGGGTCTGCCCCCAGCTGTGCAGGATGGCGATTCCGCCGATCTCGCCGCCCAGATGCCGCGGATCGGCGGCGATGGTCTTCAAGGTCCAGAGCGCCGCCTCGAACAGAATGCCATAGACGAGGGCCTTGTTCTGAAAGGCGATCGCCCCGATCGCGGCCGGCACGGTGAACACGACATGGAAGTAAGGCGTGGGCAGAAGGTCCTTCACGCGCGCGGCGAGCCAGGCTTCCCGGGCCGCTCCCTGGCACTTCGGGCAGTGCCGGTTGCGGCAGCTRTTGTAGGCGATGCGCCGATGGCTGCAGTCGCCACAGGCTTCGAGATGACCGCCGAGCGCCGCCGTCCGGCACAGCTCGATGGCGCGCATGACCCGCGTCTCGACGCGGCCGAGATGGCCACGCCGTTCCTGGCGGTAGGCGGCTCCATGGCGGCGGAAGATATCCGCCACCTCCAGATCGGCTGCCATGGCCGCCGCTCAGGCAGGCGGCGTCACGGCCAGGTCGAGACGGTCCAGCGGGCTTTGCGTCCTGGCGATCGTCGAGGTCGCCACATGGGTGTAGCGCGCCGTCGTCGACAGATTGCTATGGCCCAGCAGCACCTGGATGATCCGGATATCGGTTCCGCTCTCCAGAAGATGGGTGGCGAAGCTGTGGCGCAGCGTGTGGACGCTGACCCGCTTGGTCAGCCCTGCCGCCTTCGCCGCCGAGCGGCAGGCGGCGTGCAGCACCTGGACATCGATCGGCTTGTCCGGGCTGCGGCCCGGGAACAGCCATGGCGCCGGGCGCGCCAAGCGCCAGTAGCTGCGCAGGATGGCCAGCAGCGCCGCCGACAGCATCACGGTGCGGTCCCTGGCGCCCTTGCCATGCCGGACCTGCAGCACCATCCGGCTGCTGTCGATATCGGCCACCTTCAGGCTCACCGCCTCCGAGGCGCGCAAGCCCGCGGCATAGGCCGTGGTCAGCGCCACCCGCGTCTTCAGCGACGGGACCGCCTCCAGAAAGCGCACGACCTCATCGGCGCTCAGGATCGACGGCAGCTTGCGCGGCGTGCGCGCATAGACGATCCGCTCGGGGATCTCGGCGCGGTCCAGCGTCACGCCGTAGAAGAACCGCAACGCGCACACCGTCTGGTTCAGCGCCGGCCAGGATATCCCCTGCGAGACCAGATGCACCTGGAACGAGCGCACATCCTCAMGCCCGAGCCGGTCCGGCGGGCAGCCGAAATGACGGCTGAACTTCGTCACCGCGTGCAGATACGATCGCTGCGTGGCCGGCGACAGGTTGCGAAGCGTCATGTCGTCGATCATGCGGCGACGAAGGGCGCTCATCGGCTTGGCTTCGGTCATCGGGAGCTCCTGCTGGGCTGGGTGGCTTCAACACCCAAACCCTCCCAGCAGGAGCCTCCCGTCACAAACCCCGCAGCTTTCCCGCGTCAGCGGGTTCGTTCCGGGTTCGTTCAATC
>NZ_JBFTZN010000478.1:0-2531 GCF_056406775.1 Allobosea sp. P1_A7 | reverse complement strand
ACGCATGTGTGCCATAGGCCGCGATGAAATTGATCAGCGACTCCGCGTGCTTCAAATGCCCGGCAAAATCGGTCCAGCTGATATAGGGCTTGAGCTGGCTGTCGCCGGTCATTGCGTAGAATTCGGACCGCGCATTGTTGAGCGACGGAATGCCTGTGTCACGGCCGCGCGCGATGTTCAGCGCCGGCAGGTCGAGCGGCAGGCCGAGCAGGTTGTTGCGCAGCGCCTCGGTGACGAACTCGTCGATCTCGTTGCCAACCTGGCGCGTCACGCCGCGCACGATCGCGCCGGTCGCCTGTTCGGGCGTCAGACCGCCCGTGGCATAGGCGAGCGGATTGAGGAATGCCGCGATCAGGCCGAGCTGCGGGTCACCACCCACGGTGTTGAAGTTCGGGTCGAAGCGATCGACCGTCTCGGTCAGCATCGAATGGCCGAAGCGATAGACCGTGTGCGCGAACTCCGCGAGGATCGCCGGGTTGATGTTCGTGTCGTAGCCGTTGGGCGCCAGGAACTCGTCGACCTGCGGCTGCACCGTACGGGCGAATTCCTCGAACACCAGATGCTGATACTGCATCTCCGTGCCAAACTTGGCGGACTGGAACAGGCGTTCGCCGTTCCAGTCGAGCGCGTCGATCTGGGCCTGCGTCAGCGGGAACGTCGTTCCCGCGGCCAGCGGGGTGTCGAGCCACTGATTCAGGAAGGYGACATCGCCCGTTGCCAGCGCCACGTCCTTGGTCTGCTGGACCAGGCGGTTATGTTCCGAATGGAACACGGCGTGCACGGCAGTAAGCCCGATATTCTCGTTAACGCGGCCGTCGCCGGCGATGTAGTGCGCGTCCAGGAGCTCGTTGTCATATTGGCCAGCAGCAAGCGGGCCGGTGTTGACGATGCTATCGGCATCCGCGGTCTTGCCCGTTGGATCGGCGTTATGCGCAATGTCGTTCAGGAAGGCATGGCCGGTGCGGGCGGCGCCCGCCAGGCTGATCGGCACCGCCAGATTGCCCTCGGTGAAGCTGCCATCGGTCATCATGACCATCGGCATGCCGGTCGGGCCCTTGATGAAATTGCCATAGGCGTCGACGGCCAGCACCGGCACATTGCCGACATCGGCATCGGTCAGATTGATGCCGAGAATGTCGCGCGCCTGGGCTTTGACCACGGCCCAGGTCGCCATTCCACCGATCTCGACATCGTCCGCAGTGCCGAATCTGCCATCAGCGCCGAGATTGCGATTGGTGATCAATTCACCGGTCGCCACCGGATCGCCATTGGCATCGAGTTCATAGGCACGCAGGAAGACCTGGTGCGAGGGATTGGAGGCGTAGGTCTGGCTCTGGTCGACGAAGGGCGACGTCGTGTTCGTCGCAGCCTGGCCACCCGCAGCGCGGTTCAGAACCATGAAGTTCAGCGCGCCGGGAGCCGTGCTGAAGAGCGGATCATCGGGCTTCAGCGGAATGAAGACGACTTCGGTCTGGCTCGTGGACTTGGTGACCAGGTCGAGGCCGTGGTCGAAGAACTGGCCGAAGAAGGTCATCCAGGCGTTGAACGGCGCGGAGAGGCCGACATCCGGGGAGATGTTCGGAATGAAGTTGACGGGCTTGTCGTCCGCCGTGCCGAAGATCCCGTCCAGGCCGGGGCTGGTGACGGTGCCCGATCCGGGATTCTGGGCAGCAGCTGCAACAGCTGCCGGATTGTTGTTGGTCTGGTCGACGATCAGGTTGCTGATCGTGCGCGGCTCCGAGTCCTGCACGAATCCGGGATTCGCGTAGCTGGTGCCGGCCTCGGCCGCCTGGAAAGACGGATCGGTCAGGCGCGGAAACGCCAGATCCGCGGCCCCGAATTCCGGGTGGGCCAGGTTGTTGAACGAGCCATCGACGGTCCGCAGACCAAACGGCACCTGGGCGCTGGGCAGGATGTCAGTGAGGCTCTCCCCCAGAGCATTCCGCTCCGCAATCCTGATCTGCTCGAGGATGAATTCAAGATCGGAGCGAAGATACTGCACCATGACGCCCTCCTTGGGATCTCCAGGACCCCGTATTGGCTTCGTCTCGGGCAATGCTCCGCCGCTCGCGCCAAAAAGGCGCGCCGCCGGTAGCACCGGCCGCAAGAACTTCGATTGAGCTAGCGTTCAGCCGCTGGGGGGCCTATCGCACGCTGCATCATGCATGTCGGCTGGCCCTGGCCGATAGAGGACTATGTCGGATGGTTTTTATTGGCGCTTGGTCTGGGTTTTCCGAGACAATCCTCCTATCCGCAGTACCGACCTTGGTCCGTAGCGCCACCGAACACCGCCCTACGACTGCGCGCACTGATGACCACAGGCGGGTTCCGCAAGGGCGCTGCCGCGCGCGCCATCGCGACGTCCGAAAACTCGCTAAGCGGTCACTTTGGGCGCCTACCTCCGCGCGCGTCTAAATCGCAACCTGAAGCCGAACTTGATTTGTTCCTCGTGGGGCGCGGGATGAGACGGTCTCCCGCTACCAATAAATCTAAGCAATTGTAATTGCTTGGAAAACAGTACAGCGAGCCAC
>NZ_JBFTZN010000477.1:0-2557 GCF_056406775.1 Allobosea sp. P1_A7 | reverse complement strand
TTCCGATTTGAAGCCGGCAGGTGCGAGGTGATTTGCCTGGGTCGTTCGTGATGATTGTCGTGGATGGATTTGACGGTCAAGCGATCGTGGCTGGAGGGCTCTGCGACTGGCGTTTTCGCATGCTCTCGCCGGCGAGTTCGATGCGGTAGGCATTGTGGGCAATACGATCCATGACGGCGTCGGCGATCGTGGGATTCCCGATAATCTCGTACCAGCGGTCCACGGGGATCTGGCTGGTGATGATGGTGGCGCGGCGCTCGTAACGATCCTCGGTGAGTTCGAGGAGATCGCGTCGCTGGGTATCGTCGAGTTTTTCCGGCCCCCAGTCGTCGATGATCAGGAGTTCGACCCTGGCGAGCGCCTTGAGCAGGCGGGCGTAGCGGCCCTCGTCACGGGCCTGGGCCAGGGTGGTGAAGAGCCTCGGGGCGCGATGGTAGGCGACCGAGACATCGTCGCGGCAGGCCTTTTGCCCGAGGGCGCAGGCGAGCCAGCTCTTGCCGACGCCGGCCGGCCCGGTGATCAGCAAGCTGCGATGCTGACGGATCCAGTCGCCGCCGGCGAGGCTGAGGAAGAGCCCGCGGTCGAGGCCGCGCGACGCCTTGAAGTCAACATCCTCGATGCTGGCGTTGTGGCGCAGCCTGGCGGTGCGTGCGCGGTTCTCGAAGCGTTTTTGGCTGCGCGCGGTGCTCTCGCGTTCGAGCAGGAGGGCGAGCCAGTCGGCATGTTCGAGGGCGCGGCTTTCGGGCTGGGCCTGGAGCTCCTGGAAGCTCTTGGCCATGCCGTGCAGTCCGAGCTCGGCGAGCAAGGTCATGGTGGGATGGATCAACATGATGATGTCTCCTGGTGTCAGTGGAAGTAGCCGGGGCCGCGCAGATTGCTGTGCTCGATGATGGCGGCGGGTTCGGTGGAGGTCCTGGCTGGTGCCGCGGCTTGTCKGGCGGCGATGGCGGCAACCGCGCGGTAGGCGAAAGCGCCGATCTCGAGGGCGCGCGCGGAGACGGCTTCGGCCTGGGACGGCTTGAGGTCGCGGAACAGGCGCAGTACGCCGAGGCAGGTTCTGAAGCCGTGTTCGGGATGCGGGCGGTTGGCCAGGATGGCAATGACCAGGCCCTCCGTGCTCGGGCCCACCGTCGCCGCCCAGCGCCGAAGCCGTTCAGGGCTCCAGTCGGCGTAGCGCCGRTGAGAGCTCGGCATGTGATCGGGGTTGGTACCGTGCCGGCGTCCGCCATAGCGGCGCTGGTGAGCGGCGACGCGCTGGCCGCGATGGAAGACCTCGATCGTCCGGCTGGTGGCCCGCAGATCGACCTGTTCGCGGATCAGGCCGTGGGGGACGGAGTAGAAATAGCCGTCATACTCGACGTGGTAATCGACGCCGGCGCGGGCCAGSCGCCACTCGGCGAACTCGTAATCCTCGGGCAGTACCGCCAGGGCCGGCCGCTCGACGGTCTCGAACAGATGGCGGCGGGTGACGCCAAGGCGCCGGATGACATGGTCGTTGATCCGGTCGACGGCGTCGCGGATCGCGGCATTGGCCTCGGCCWGCGAGAAGAAGGTCTGGTTGCGCAAGCGTCCAAGGATGGCGCTTTGCGCGAAGCGGACCCCGTTCTCGACCTTCGCCTTGTCGCGCGGTTTGCGGACGCGGGCCGGCAGTACGCCGACGCCGTAATGCGAGGCCATCATGCCGTAGCTGCGGTTGAGATCCGGATCGTAGAACGAAGCCTTGTTGACGCCGGCCTTSAGGTTGTCCGGCACGATCAGGCGGGGGACGCCGCCGAAAAACCGSAACATCCSCACATGCGAGCCGATCCAGTCCGGCAGGGCCTGGGTCCAACTTGCCTCGGCGAAGGTGAAGTTCGAGGCGCCAAGCACGCCGACGAAAATCTCGGCCTCCCGGATGACGCCGGTCCGGGCATCGACGATGCCGAGCTTCTTRCCGGAATAATCGACGAAGACCTTGTCGCCGGCGACGTGCTCCTGACGCATGGTCGGCGACAGCCGACGCTGGAAGCCGCGCAGGAGGTCACAGAAACGGCTATAGCCGTAGCCCTGCGGATGGACGCCGCGATACTCCTCCCACAGGATCGCCATCGTCACGCCGGGCTTCTTCAGCTCGACGACGAGGTCGCCCCAGTTCGGCTCGGGGCGGCGACGCGCCCCCGAAAGAGCACCGGATCGCGCGAACAACCGGCCTGCCAGCGCATCATCGCTCAGCTCCGCCGGCAGCGGCCAGGACAGGCCGGCTTCCCGGGCTCGTGCCAGGTTCCCCTGCAYGGTACTGCGCGCCACACCAAGACGACGCCCGATCTCGCCGGGGCTCAGATCTTCCTCAGCCAAACGCAGCATCTGCCGCAGTTGTCTCATGGTCAGCTTCCTCTTCGCAGGCATCACGGTCTCCGTCTCGGTCGATACGGAAAACGTCTGCCAGAGTGGCTGACCCAGGCCTCCAACACCCCCTTCAGGGTGCCGGCTTCATCTCGGAATCACATGCCGGCTTCAAATCGGAATGCCCTGCCGGCTTCGCTTCGGAATACCCCGCCCGCTTCAATCGGAATCCGCA
>NZ_JBFTZN010000476.1:0-2591 GCF_056406775.1 Allobosea sp. P1_A7 | reverse complement strand
TCATCGGCTATGAGCCATCGTCGGCGGCATTGGGCGGTATCGGGCGGCTGCTGCTCGCGGCCTGGAAGAACAACCGGCTGACCTATGTCGGCGGCGTAGGGACCGGGTTCACCGATCGCTCGGCTACCGCGCTGCGAAAGCAGCTCGACGCCCTCCTGATCGAAGCCCGCGCTCAAACTGACAAGAAAAGGGACGCGCTGGGTGACGCCGTCACTGGTGGCTGAGATCGAATTCCGCGGCTGGACCACGGACCAAAAACTGCGGCACGCGTCCAAAAAGGGGCTACGCGACATCTCCGATGCTGACAACGTCCTTCGCCTTGACGAGTAGTGCCCGCTAATCCCGGTATTTGGCGATGAGACAATCCTCGAGTGCCGCGCCCGCCGATGGATTCGGCTCTACCTGTTCCGCCGTTTCCTCAGGACAACCGGGTCAGCTGTTCGACGCTCAATTGGACGAGGCCGGCGGAGGATTCTTGCCCGGTTCCCGGCCAAAAAACACCCATCGGCGCCCCGAAACTTGCGTGACAACAACGATCATCGCAACCCCGTCCTCGCATTCGAGATCGAAGGTTTGGTCAAAGACAAAAGGGCCTGCTTCGATCGGTTCGCTATAGAGGCGGCCGGCGCGCCCACACTCTCCGATGGCGACATACTGATAGGTTACCATCAAGCGCATTCCAGCCTTATCAACCAACACACCTTTCCCGGTGAACATCGGCGCCTCACACCGCGAAATTATCTGACCAGGCTAAGATGAAGGCAGCCTGGCAGTAGGCGCGCATTTAGGGAGAAACTCCACCAATCTGCCCGTGTACGGATGGTGGTGAGCCATTCCTCGAGCGCTGCAACCAGCCTGATCAAGACGTCTGCTGAACACTTTGCCCGCCAGCTCCTCAGGGAACTGGCGGTGCCATTTTGCGTTCTGGCGATCAGGAGGACGGGAATGTGCCATGCCGATGCACTGGTTCAGCCCACCCGTTGTCGTTCAAGCCGACCGGCCCGGAGTGGGCTATTCTATCACCGACGTCGAGCAAGCCGCTGAGCTGTTGCTAGCCTGGAAAGCGATTGGAGCGGGGCCGAAGTGGCAAGACGCAGTGCGCGCCTGCACGGCAGTGCTGAATGGTGCCGGGACCGTTGATGAGGCGCGGGAGGCGTTCGAGGAGGCGGCGCGGGAGTGTGGCCGCCTTATCGGGTAGTCAGGCTGCGTTGGCGGACCTGGCTGCCCCACGGTTCCACGAGCCCTGACAAGTGGACGGCCGCGGAACTAAAGGCCTCGTCGGGCGTTTCACGCTTAGTGGTGACGCCGCGATCAGATTCTCCGGGCGGCACCACCGGGTCGGATCCCGCATGCAATCCCCCGCACGGCGAAGCTCTTTGCCCTTACAACTGGCCCGCAGCGGGACGAAGCGCCGCGGGCTTTTTTGTTTCTTGTGCTGTCTTAGGAACACGCTGGGCCACCGTCCGTTTTAGTGGCGTGAGGGCGTTGAGCGATTGACAACTCCACGGCCGCAACCCTCACAGCCTGGGGCTGGGGCCCTGCCGTTGCGAAGCGGCGGGGCCTTCATATCGCTTCGGATCAGGCGGATGGGCAAAAGCCATGGCTCAAACACGTGGATTTATCACGTTGTCATGCCACTGACCGCGTTGCGATTTCTGTCTCCGCTCCAGGCGATGGAGGATTGGCTGAGCGAGTGGGAAATCCCCTATGAGGTGGAGCCACTCAACGTCGGTGATACAGCCCTGTTGATCCGGTTCCCGACCGAGGACTTCGCGCACGCCTTCATCGCCGTGGAGAAAGAGATGGCAATGGCCGCTTTGCCAGGCCTGCACTGAGCGTGTGCCCACTGCGCCGCATCTCGGATGGCCATGGCCCCGGGCTCCCCCGGACCGGGCCGGCCCTCTCAAGGCAGGATCGCCAGCCGAGTAAGCAACGTCACCAGCTCCGCCTGACGCCTGGTATTGGTTTTCCCGAACACCGTGCCGAGCTGGCTGCGAATGGTAGTGAGGCTCACCTCCGACGGGCGACATCGGCGGGCTGGTCACCGCGCGCCAATTGAAGAGCAAGGCGGGTCTCGGCCGCGGTCAGGCCGAACAGGCGCCGAATCATGAAGGGATTCGGCTGCGGGCGAGCGTAGAGATCGATCAGCATGACTACGTTGATGCCGGCCGGTACCGATTCAGCAGCCTGGCTCAGAATGAACGGTCCATCGTCCTTGTTCCAGATGACAATCCAGCTCAACGGCCCGAGCTTTGGGCGATGCCGGGCCCGCTCGATCAGGGCTCGGAACGCACTCGTCAGGTGGTGAAGATGGAGGGCTGAATCGTGCGTGCATCCAAGGATCAGACTGGCGGCGGGGTTCGCCTCGATGATCCGCCCTCCCTCGCCACGAGATAGCCGCATCCGAGACGGTCGAGCAGATCTAAAGCTACAGTGCGTTGGTTGCTCGGTAACGCGGTAATTAGACGACGCCCGGTCCAGGCAGGCGGGTTCGACGGGGGAGTCCCCGGCTCTGATGACATGTGTCCTGTCCTCGTCAGCCCCCATTTGAACTCACGTGAAATTCTAACTCTGGAGCCGAGTGGCGTGTT
>NZ_JBFTZN010000475.1:0-3817 GCF_056406775.1 Allobosea sp. P1_A7 | reverse complement strand
GGGATCCCCGCGCAAAATCATCGGGATCCTGCGTGCAGCCATGCAGCATCACGACGAGCGCGAGTTCGCGCCCGGCATGATCCGCCGGCACGTAGAGCTTGTAGGCCAGAGCTCCGGCGGCGCTGCGAAAGCTGCAGGAACGAAAGCGCCCGTCCTCCTCTGCCGGGCCAGGCTGGCGACGCGCCGTGCCGGGCTGATCGGCGACGCGCGCCTGTACAGTCCGAAGCGATTGCAAGACGTCACCGAGGCGGCGCGGGACGATCGACCCGGCCGTCCCCGTCTCGTCGCCGCCGGGTTCTTGCGGGGGCTGAACAGGCCGCCCGGCGAGCGCCTGCTGAATGGCCGCAGTCGCGCCTGCAACATCGGCGCCTCTCAGACGTGTCATGGYTTCGCCCACAGCGGAGCGGATGCGGATGTTCATGTCGCTGTGCCTTTTCATGCCAGTCGGTCGGCCAGGGCGGCCTTGATTTCGGGGGCGGCATGGAGCGCGCCGAGCACGGTCAGTGAGGCAATCGTCTCCCGCGCGAGGTCCGGCGAGACATCCGCTTCGATGACGGCGAGGCCGAGGACGCGGATCTCGAGGCGTTCGCCGGCGGCCTTGGCCGCTTCGAGATCGCGCCTCGTGAAGACGCGCAGGCCCAGCTCGAGAGAGAGCCGCGTCGTCGCCTGCGCGGCGACATCGGCATGGGTCGCGAGTTGGTTTCGCACCGCAGTGCGAATGAAGTCCGAGCGGTTCGAATAGAACCCGTCCCGGACGAGCAGGTCGATGCGCCCGAGATCGACGAAGCCGAGATTGAGCGTGAGCTTTTCGCTATCGGGCATTTTCATCTGGTCATCCATATACCATCCATAGGGATGGTATATGGATGGAATTGGCCGAAGCACAAGGGCATCGGGCGCCCCCTGTGCGAGATCGAGCCAAAGAAACGGCCCCGGCMGCCTTGGCCGCCGGGGCCGGATCGGCCGTTCGCTCAGGCCGCCTTGGCAACCGCTGCGGAATTGGCGGGCCCGCCAAGCTGCGTCAGGGCCTTGTCGGTCCTGGTCTCCTCGGCAAGGGTCGCGTCGAGCAGCTTGACGGCATCCTTGTGGCCGAGCTGCTGCGCCCATGCCTTCAGAGTGCCGTAGCGCGCCATCTCGTAATGCTCGACTGCCTGCGCGGAGGCGACGAGACCCGCATCCAGAGCCGGGCTGTCAGCATAGTCCTCCATCACGGCTTTGCCCTCCTCGAGAATGCCGAGGATGGCATCGCAGGTCTTGGCGCGCGGCGCCTTGCCGATCAGATCGAAGACCTCGCTCAGGCGTTCAACCTGGCCTTCCGTCTCGGCCCTGTGCGTCTCGAACGCCTTCTTGAGCTCGGGCGAAGTGGCGACCTTGGCCATCTTCGGCAACGCCTTCAGGATCTGCTTTTCCGCGTAATAGACGTCCTTGAGCATGTCGTGAAACAGCTCATCGAGTGGCTTCGGTGTTGTGGCCATCGGGTGTCCTCCAGCGATTTCAGGATAGCGCTGGCGAAACCGACGACGCAGCCATGTGTTCCACCCATCAGAAGTATTTATTTGCGGAACTCTCTGCCGGGGGTGCCGGTTGATACGACATCAGGACGTACAATCGCGAACCTGCGGAGAATTACCATGAAAAAGCTTCTCATCGCCTCTTTGATCGCCTCGACGACTGCTTTCGGAGCGCTTGCGCAGACCTCGACGACGTCGCCAATGCCGGCACCAAAGGCAGAGGCGGACAAGAACGCCCCGTTGCCGGGCGCAAACAGCTTCACCGAAGGCCAGGCCAAGAGCCGCCTTGAAGCCAATGGCTATTCGAACGTGACAGGCCTGAAGAAGGACGCAAACGGCGTCTGGAAGGGCACGGCCATGAATGCCGGCGCCAAGGTCGACGTCTCCGTCGACTATCGCGGCAACATCGTCCGCCACTGAGCGCCAGATCACTGAGCGCAGATCACTCGCCGCCGGCTCGCCCGGCGCCAGATCGCGCCTCCCGCTTTCTCAAAGCAAGAGAGTTGAACATGACCCGCACCATCACCCGTTCCTATGACAGCTATGAAACCGCTCTCTCGGTCGTCGAGCAACTCGAGGCCGCAGGCGTTCCCAGTCGCGATGTCAGCCTCGTCGGCCGACACAGCAAACCCGAGGAGAGCAATGCAGCCGAGGGCGCCGGGATCGGCGCCGGCGTCGGCGGCGCGGCCGGTCTGCTCGCCGGCCTCGGCATGCTCGCCATCCCGGGCATTGGCCCGGTGGTGGCAGCCGGCTGGCTCGCCTCAACCGCGGCCGGGGCGGTCGCCGGCGCGGCGGCCGGCGGGATCGTCGGGTCCTTTACCAGCGCCGGCGTCGACAAGGACGAGGCCGAATACCATGCCGAGACGGTGCGCCGCGGCGGCACGGTGATTGCGGTCAGGGCCGAGCCCGAGCACGAAGCCAACCCCGAACATGGCCATCACGCGGCCGTTCAACGCAAGGGAAGCAGGAGGAATGCCATGCCGACGCCAAGCGAACTGGAAGCAAAATTCTGGAAGGCCCTGAAGTCCGACATGACCGTCATGCTCGGCCTGGCCGGTTCCGAGCAGGGCCATACCCGCCCGATGACTGCGCAGCTCGAGGCCGATCATGGGCCCATCTGGTTCTTCGCCTCCCGCGACACCGAGCTGGTCAAGGCGCTGTCGGGCAGCAAGCCCGCGGCCTTCAGCCTGGTCTCGAAGGGCCATGACCTGTTCGTCTCGGTCGAGGGCGATCTCATGATCGACATGGACCGCCAGGTCATCGACCGGCTCTGGAACAGCTTCATCGCGGCCTGGTTCGAAGGCGGCAAGGATGACCCCAATCTCGCCCTGCTGCGCTTCGACCCGAGCAGCGCCGAGATCTGGGAGAACGCCAACAACCTGGTTGCCGGCATCAAGATGCTGCTCGGCGTCGACCCCAAGGACGACTACCGGGACAAGGTCGCCAAGGTCCGGCTGGGCTAAAGCATCGGCCCCAAAAGCCGATGCGGACACAAAAACCTAAAGCATCGGCCCGAAGGGTGGATTGCGGTTTTCGGGAAAGCCGATGCAAACACAAAGGGTTAGATCATCGGAGCGCGGCTCTCAGCGCGTTCCGATGCGCAGGCCGAAGAGTTTTGGGATCGCCGCTGCGGCGCTCATCGCGGAGCCAGCACGCTCGCCCCTTTCCTCGGCCTCCTCGCATCCAATGATGCCCCATCGCACCAGCCGGCCGCCGACGGCGCGGAACGGCTCGGGCGGAAGCGAGGGAAGGCTGCGGGTGCACAGCGGCAGGCTCGCCCAGTCGTCCCTGGCATTGAGGACCAGCGAGGCCAGGCATTGCCCGCCGATATAGGTCGGGTTCACGCCATGGCCGGAATAGCCGCAGCCATAATGGACGCGCGTGCCCGGCACGGTGCGGAAGAAGGGCAGCCGATCGGACGAGACGTCGATGCCGCCGCCCCAGATCTTGGCGATGCCGACATCGGCGAAGCCCGGCAGCAGCCTGCGCAGCCCCTTCTCGGCCCGAGCGGCCGAGGCGAGGTCGGTGGTCAGGCGCGGATCGCGGGCATTGCCGCCGAAGCTGATCGGGCCGGAGCCCGAGCCCATCAGGATGCGCCCGTCGACCGTCTTGCGGAAATAGTGGACGAACATCCTGAGATCCGCGAGCCCTTCATCGCGGGTCCAGCCCATTGCGGCGAGCTTCTCGGGCGCCGGATCGGTCATCAGCGCAAAGGAGGAGAACACGCTGACATGCGGCTTCACCTCCGGGCGCTTCGCCAGCTCGGTATTGGTGGCGAGCACGACCTCCCGGGCGATGATCTCGCC
>NZ_JBFTZN010000474.1:0-2605 GCF_056406775.1 Allobosea sp. P1_A7 | reverse complement strand
CCGAGGGCCTGCTCGCGTCCTGGCGCGTCGGTCTGGGCGACAGGGTTGCGGCCGGCGACATCCTGTTCATCGTCGAGACCGAGAAGATCGCGACCGAGATCGAGGCCCAGCAGGCCGGCAGCATCGGCGAAATCCTGATCCCGGAAGGCGAGACGGTCCCTGTCGGCGCCGTGCTCGCAACCTGGGCCGGCGCGGCCCCGGCTGCCGGGGTGCAGAAGGCCGCAGCTCCGGAGATGACCGCGGCCAAGCCGGCACCGGAACCGGTGTCCGTGCCGGCGCCAGTTGCGGGGGATCGCGTGATCGCGACGCCGCTGGCGCGGCGCATCGCCCGCCGGCATGGCCTGGACCTGGCCTTGGTCGCAGGCTCCGGCCCGCGCGGCAGGATCAAGCAGGCCGATGTCCAGGCGGCTCTGGCAGCGACCATCGCACCGACCGAGGCGAACGCCCGACCGACTCCGGCCGTGCGAGCGACGTCCGACCGGCGACGCCCCGCCAGCACCATGGAAAGGATCGTCGCGCGCCGGCTGACCCTGTCCAAGCAKACGATCCCGCATTTCTACGTTCATGCCGAGGCCGATATCTCGCGGCTGCTGGACCTGCGCGAGGAATTGAACGGCAGCGGCGGGCAGACCCGCCTGAGCATCACGCATTTCATCATGGCGGCGGTGGGCCGGGCCCTGGTCGAGATGCCGGCCTGCAACCTGCTCTGGGCCGAGGACGAGATCATCGAGCTCGCCAGTCCGGATGTCGGGCTCGCGGTCGACAGCGAACGGGGCCTGCTCGTGCCGGTGCTTCGTGAGGCCGGCCACCTAAGCCTGGATGCGGTCGCTGACGGGTGCGGCGATCTCGTTGCCCGCGCCCGCTCCGGACGCCTCGCGAGCGCCGAGCTCGAAGGCGGCGCCATCTCTGTCTCCAATGTCGGCATGTTCGGCGCCTCGCATCTCGTGCCGATCATCAATCCCGGCCAGTCGGCCATTCTCGGCGTCGCGGCGCAGAAGCCGGTCTTCCGGCCGGATGCGAATGGCCTGCCGAGCCTGCGGCGCGAAATCGGTCTGGTTCTCTCCTGCGACCACCGCGTGCTCGACGGCGTGCGGGCGGCGCGCTTCCTCGATCACATCGTCAACACCCTTGAAAACCCGTTGCGGCTGCTGCGCCAGCGCGCGGCGGAGCGGAGGCCAGCATGAATTTCGACCGCAGCGACGAGCAACAGATGCTGGCGGAAACCGCGCGGCGGGTCGGCGAAAAGTTCGGCCTGGACTACTGGCGCGAGCTCGACGCGAAGAAGGAATTTCCCAGCGCCGTCTGGCGCGAGATCTGCGCGGCCGGGCTCTGCGGCATCGCGATCCCGGAGGAATATGGTGGCGCCGGGCTCGGCATGGCCGAAGTCGCGATCGCGGTCGAGAACCTTTGCGCGGCGGCCGGCGGGTCGACGCTGAGCCAGATGTTCATGTGCAATCCGGTCTTTGGCGGGGTGACCATCAGCCGCTTCGGCACCGAGGCGATGAAGCGCGAGCTCTTGCCGGCGCTGGTGGCGGGCGACGCGCTGTTCGCGATGGCGCTGACCGAGCCGGATGCCGGTACGAATTCGCTCGCGCTCAAGACATTCGCCCGCACTGACGGCAATGGCTGGCGCCTCAACGGCCAGAAGATCTGGATCACCGCGGTGCCCCAGGCCACGAAGATGCTGGTCGTCGCGCGCACCCGCAAGCTCGAGGAGGTCAGCCGCAAGACCGACGGCATCAGTCTCTTCCTCATCGATGTCGACAGGGCGGGGCTGACCCATCAGGCGATCGAGAAGGTCGGCACCAACACCTTGCCCTCCAGCGCCGTGTTCTTCGAGGATGTGCGCGTCGAGGGGCATGAGCTCGTCGGCACGCTCGATGGCGGCTTTCGCGAATTGCTCGACGTGCTGAACACCGAGCGCATCGTCACCACGGCCGGGCTGGTCGGCACGGCCGAACTCGCGATCCGGCTTGCAGCCGACTATGCCCGCGAACGCAAGATCTTCAACGGCGCGGCGATCGGCTCCTATCAGGGCATCCAGTTCCCACTCGCCGAGGCGCATATCCAGCTGGAATGCGCCAGGCTGATGAACCAGAAGGCGGCGGCGCTCTACGACCAGGGCAAGCCCTATGGCAGCGAGGCCAATATGGCGAAATGGCTTGCCGGCCACGCCGCGGGGCTGGCGACGGACCGCGCCATCCAGACCCTCGGCGGCATGGGTTATGCGAAGGAATACCATGTCGAGCGGCTCTGGCGCGACGCGCGCCTGTTCCGCGTCGCTCCGGTCTCGGAGGAGATGATCCTCAACTATGTCGCCCAGCATGACCTGGGGCTGCCGCGCTCCTACTAGGGCATCGGCCCGAAAAGTGGATTGCGGTTCTCGGGAAAGCCGATGCCATCACAAAGGGTTAGATCATCGGACCGGATACGATTTCCCTGTCTGATGATCTAGGTGTGAGCTCTCAATAGGTTGTCCATCCGGTCCCGAGCGAGGAAGCTGAGGTTGCGAAGCTTCAGTCTCCATCGAAGGAGGACCGGATGAACATCCACAAGAATGCCCGTCTGACGCAGTTGGGTCGAGAGCGGATCGTGCGCATGGCGG
>NZ_JBFTZN010000473.1:0-2654 GCF_056406775.1 Allobosea sp. P1_A7 | reverse complement strand
TGGAGCATGTTGCGGCTGTCGCAGGATGCAGTCTGCGAACTCTCGAGGCCGTGTTCAATCGTTTTCGCGACCAGACGCCGTTAGCCGCTCTCCATCGTATCCGGCTCGACCTGGTAAGAGATGAACTGGCCAACCGCTCTACTGAGGCGGTTGTCAGCGAAGTTGCCCGCCGATACGGCTTCGCCAATTCGGCGCGATTTGCGACCGCTTATCAACGCCGGTTTGGTGAGACACCCAAAGAGACCGCTAGGCAGGTGCTCAAAGGGCGGCGGCGGCCGGGTTAGGCCGGCGGTTGCGTGGTCGCTTCGGTGCTTTCCTACGTCCGGTTTGAGGCAATGCCCTCACATCGGCAGTTGGCGCATTCACTCGGGCGGAGTTATGCACGCGAATTCCGCTCTCCACCCTCTTGCGACTTTCCGAAGGTCTGCAAAAGGCGCGTGGGACATGTTCGGTCGCCGCCTAACTCCCGGAAATGCGATTTGTGCCCTGGAGTCAGCGTACCATTCACAGGTAACGTCGAAGGAACTCCAGTGTTCTACCGACGGCATCCGGCAGCGCGGCAAACGACAGCCCGTGTCCTTCACCGGGGTAAATATCTCTCTCCACGACGCCGCCGCGCGATTTGAGGGTCCGCTCGATCGAAACCGCATTGGATACCGGCACCACGCGGTCGGCGTCGCCGTGAAGGATGAGCGTTGGAGGCAACCTCCGGGCTCCTTCCAGCCCTGGCGGTGCAAAGCCAAAAAAGTCGACCACGGCATTGATGCGAGGTGTCCTGGCGGCAAGGGCAAGTGCCAAAGCCGCGCCAAGCGAGAACCCGACCACGCCTATACGACCAGGGGCAACGCCGATGGCGCGCTCGATCTCCCCACCCAAGGAGCTCTCGATAGCCTGCCTCCAAACCGGAAACTTAGCTTGGATTTCGCCATAGCGAGCTCTGCGATCCCCGGTGGCTTCGAAGTAGCGGGGCAGGAATACGGCGTAGCCGGCTGCGGCAATGGCTTGGGCCGCAAACTCGTAGCGACCACCATTTGTGAGGCCATCCGAGCCGTGGAGCAGGACAATCGCCGGCTTCGAACCAGTCGTCGGGCCATATCGGTCGACAGGAATCCTGGACTCCGCTCTCGGGGTATTGGAAGCGATCGCGGCACTGCAAGCGCCCGCTACAAATGCGCGCCGATGCATCTACTCAGCGGCCTGGGACCAGCGTTCCTTGGCCTCGGAGGCCGGCAAAATGAGTTTGATAGAGTCGCCGTCTATGGCGACCACGAGCCCGATGTCCAGATAGTGATGCGCGCCGCCTGATTCCGGATCATTTTTCTTTAGCTTCAGTAACTGGCCGCTGAGGCTATCCACGGTGCCGACGTGGCCTCCGTCGGCGCCAACGACCTTCTGGCCCTCCTTGATCTGCTGAACGAACATCATGGGACTGCTCCGCTGGTGCTGCATCAATGCGGCAACGGAGGGTGTGAGCCAAAGTTCCCAAATAAATTCCCCGAGTGCTCCATGCGCGAAAGTTGGGGGGCCGATCGGACAGGTGCGATGGGCCATAGGGCTCCTGCGCTATTCCGCATTGCGGAAAATCCTTAGAACCAATTGCTCTTCCGGCCGTTGCGATTTCATCGGACGGCTCCAGTGAAAAAACGGACCATGACGATTCCGCATACTTCGCCTGGCTCCTTCGAATGCGCTGACGCCGTCGAGCTTGCGAAGGAGCTGATCGGAGCGCTGCTCCTTGTCGACGGCGTGGGAGGCACGATCGTCGAAACCGAGGCCTATCTTCGTGACGATCCCGCATCACACAGCTATCGCGGCCGCACTCCCGCCAACGCAACGATGTTCGGGGATTCCGGGCACGCCTATGTCTACCGCTCCTACGGCTTGCATTGGTGTTTCAATGTCGTTGCGGAGGGCCATGGCGCCGTTTTGATCCGCGCGATAGCCCCGGAGGTCGGCATCGATAAGATGATCATGCGGCGAGGGACGGAGAGAAATCTCTGCTCGGGACCCGGGCGGCTCGCAAGGGCGCTTGGAATAACCAATGTTCATAACGGCCTGAGTTTGACGGAACCCCCATTTTTCGTGCGCGCACCCAGTGAACGGCCGCCAATCGTGAGCGGCACTCGAATAGGCATTTCCAAAGCGCCCGAGCGGCCCTGGCGCTTCGGTCTGCGTGGGTCACGCTTCTGGAGCCGCCCCTTCGCTCCGCAGCAGCCCGACCTTCCTGGAACGACTGACTAACTGTTATGTTAGGACTGCCGAACCTTGGATCGTTCCGCCATTAGCTAAATCTGAATAGTAAAGGTTCCAGGCTTCTTGGTGTTGCCGAAGCCGGTGACGCGTGGAAGGCATGATCGCTAGTCCCCCGCTGTCCTCACCGGCTCCTGGGGCCATCGGGTCGCCCGGTGGTCGGCGACGTTCCGCCTGCATCAGCGACGAGAACAGCGGTTCGTTCGCGGCCCCGGGCACCGCGGCCCGTGATGAATCCGCTATTGGATCGCTTCTCGCTAGAGCATTTTCACGTTATTCCGGCTCATACCCGGCAGCCCTGAAGTAGTTTTTGCATTCGTCGGGAGTGAAGGCGTCGAGGATTGTTCCGATGGTACGCCAGAGGCCTTCGACGGTTCGCTCGGCTGCTTTTCGCAGGAGCGCCT
>NZ_JBFTZN010000472.1:0-2656 GCF_056406775.1 Allobosea sp. P1_A7 | reverse complement strand
GAACGAGACGACGAGGATCAGCGCAAGCCAGACGAGCACTGCGAGGGACCAACAGATGACGAGGAACTCCACGGTCTTGCTCCGTGGGGCTCCTCGCGCCTTAACATCGTCCGCCATGCCGGGCTTGTTGCATTCAGCCATGCCCTTGCGCATCGCCGCCATGCGTGGCGCGGCTGGGCGATGCCTGCCCATAGCGCGCGCAGGCGCGGGAGAGACCGCCATGAGGCGACAGAACCTGCTCAACGCCCGTGATCGCCTCGGGGCATCGATCATCGATATCGTCGCCGCCGACGTTGCGAAGCACGGCCCGGAGGTGATCGAGCAGCTGCGGCTCTGGAACGTCGCCCCCTATGCCCGGCTGGTCAGCGACCTGGTGCATTTCAGGAAGCTAGCGACGGAGCAGAAAACGCAGACCCGGCGGAAACCGCGTGCGCTCCGGATGAGAGATGTCCTCAAGGCGATGGACGACCAGCCGATCGACATCAACAACCCGCTTCTTTCACCGAAGCATCGGGAGCGCTGGCTGAAGGGCATCGAAGCGTTGAGCCCTCGCTCGCCCTATGATTTCAGCCCCACTGAACTTGCCGCCTTATGGGGCGCTGATCTTGCTTCGTGGTTCGAGAGACATGCGCGGCGCATCCCGTCAGGGGAGGACGATCATCCTTGAGCTGAACGCGGCAACCGACCGCCCCCTGCTTCTCGCTGAACGCTTTTGCGCTCTGCTCCTTAAGGGCTTGGTGACGTATTCGAGCAGGCTTCAGTCGTGGCAATCAGATCTCGATCTCCACGCCGACCTCCACGACCTGCTTCGCGGGGATGTGGAAATGGGCAGCTGAGCGCTCGGCGTTACGCTGCATGAAGGAGAAGAGCGCCTCGCGCCACACGGCCATTCCCACAATATCCTCGCGCGGAATGATCGTCTCACGGCCAATATAGTACGACATTTGAATGAGATCGACGCCCGGCAGAAGTCCACGGTCGGCGCCGCAGCGTAGGCCGCCGGGAATATGTGGCGTCTCCATGAAACCGAAATGCAGGATCACGCGAGTGACGCCGGGCGCGAGTTTGATCGCCTCCATACGGTTTTCGTCGGGGACGCGCGGGATTTCCTCTAGCTTGCCGGTGACAAGAAGAATGCGCTCGTGCAGGGCATGATTGTGGCGAACGAAATGCGTGAGTGAGAGCGGAAGCCCGCGGGCGGCCGAGGCCAGAAAGGCGGCGGTGCCCGGCAGGCGCACAGGCGGGTTCGTGGCCAGCATGTCGAGAAACTCCCTCTCCGGCTCGCGTTGGCGGCCACGCGCTGCCTCCACCAAAGCGAGGCCGCGCCGCCAGGTCAGCATGATCACCACCAGCACGAGCGCCAGGACCAGCGGATACCAGCCACCTTCATGCAACTTCGGCAGGTTGGCGGAGAAGAAGGCAAGGTCGATCAGCAGGAAGAAGCCGTTGACCGCCACGACAAGGATTGGGTTGTAGCCCCATTTGAGGGCGATCAGCGCTGCGAGTCCGGTGGTGATGGCCATGAGCAACGAGACGGCGATGCCATAGGCGCCGGCCAGCGCATCGGACGAGCGGAACATGAAGACCGAGGTGAGCGTCGCCAGGCAGATCATCCAGTTGACGATCGGAATGTAGACCTGTCCCCTCTGGTCATGGGCCGTGTGCTTGATGTGGACGGCGGGGAAGAGGCCGAGCTGCACAGCCTGTCGAGTGAGCGAGAAGGCGCCTGTAATTACCGCCTGCGAGGCGATGACGGCGGCGGCGGTGGCGAAGAGGATCAATGGGTAGTGCGCCCAGTCCGGGGCGAGTTGGTAGAATGGGTTGGTGAGGGCTGCAGGTTGGGTGAGTAGCAGCCCGCCCTGGCCAAAATAATTGAGCATCAGCGCAGGCAGCACGATGGTGAACCAGGCGAGGCGGATGGGTTTGGGACCGAAATGGCCCATATCCGCATACATCGCCTCGCCACCGGTCACGGCCAGGAACGTGGCGCCCAGCACGGCGAAGCCGACGAGCGGGGCGGTGTGGGTAATGAAGTAGAGCGCATTCAATGGGTTGATCGCTGCGAGGATCCCCGGCGCCATCAGGATGCCCCGGATGCCGAGCAGAGCGAGCGCCAGGAACCAGAGCAGCATGATCGGCCCGAACAGCCGGCCGATGAAGCCGGTGCCCTTGCTCTGGACCAGGAAGACACCCATCAGGATCGCAGCGGTCAGCGGCACGACGGCCGGCGCCAGCATCGGTGCGTCGACCTTGAGGCCCTCAATCGCGCTGAGCACGGAGATGGCCGGCGTGATCGCGCCGTCGCCATAGAGCAAGGCGGCGCCGACGAGTCCGACGACGAGGACATAGGCGCGCCCTGTGCCGGGCCTGGCATGGCGCGCCTTGAGCAGGGCCAGCATCGCCATGATGCCGCCTTCGCCGCGATTGCCGGCGCGCAGGATCAAGATCGAGTACTTGATCGAGATGATCAGGATCAGCGCCCAGAGGATCATCGAGACACAGCCGATGACGGCTTCCGGCTGCAAGGCTCCTCCCGCAGCCGCGGCCCGGGCCGCTTCCTTGAGCGCATAGAGCGGGCTGGTGCCGATGTCGCCATAGACGACGCCCAGAGCGCCGAGGGTCAGGGCGCGGACGGAGCCGTTGGACGGAGCCGTTG
>NZ_JBFTZN010000471.1:0-2664 GCF_056406775.1 Allobosea sp. P1_A7 | reverse complement strand
GCCAATGACACATCCAATCCGATGAACAGCCTCATCCCGTAATCCTCCACCTTCAGGGTCGGTACGGGAACGGCGACAGCTTGCCCTTCTAGACGCAAGTGGCAATGGGCAGCGCGCGACGCAGGCCCCGTTACAGCATCTCCCTGATCGACAATCAGATCCCGCAGACCGCGACGGTCGACCGCAAGAAGGCGAAGGTGAGCGTTCGCTATGACGGGAAGCCAGACCTGAAACCGATCGAAGGCACCAGCCTCGAATATGTCGCCAATGCCGCGATACCGGTGATCAAGGCCGGCAGTTCCTATTATGCAGTCCAGAACGGTGTCTGGTTCGTCGCGAACAGCGCGGCCGGCCCCTGGACTGTCGCGACCGAAGTCCCGGCAGCGATCTACGCTATTCCGCCGAGTTCGCCCCTGCATTTCGTGACCTATGTCAGGGTCTACAGTTCCACCCCCGAGACCGTCTATGTCGGATATACCCCGGGCTATTACGGCACGGTCACCGCACCGGGCGGCGTCGTCGTCTACGGCACCGGCTATGTCTATCCGGCCTGGATCGGATCGGCCTGGTATCCGGCACCTCTGACCTATGGATATGGCACGGCTTTCGCCTGGGGCGCGGTGTCCGGGTTCACCCTGGGGGCCATTGCCGGCGCGGCCTGGGCCGGTGGCGCCTGGGGCTGGGGCGGCGGCTGGGGTTGGGGCCACAACAATGTGGTGATCAACAACTTCAATACGTTCAACCAGTTCAACTTCAACCACGCCAACATCTACAACCGCTGGACGAACAACTCGGTGCATAGCCGCATCGACACCCGCATCGCCAACCGGGGCGGGCTCACGCCCGGCCAGCGCGCCAATCTCGGCAACGCACGCGCCAATCTGAATGCGCAGGGCGGCCTGGGCGAGCGAGCTGGCAATCTGCGCCTGAATGACGGGAACATCCGTCAGAACGCCGGCGACATCGCCCGCAACCACCCACGCGCGAATGACCACTACGCGGGTCGCAACGGTGAGGTCTTCCGCCGCGGGAGCAATGGCTGGGAGCAGCATCAGAACGGTCGCTGGGCCAATGCCGGTGGCGGAGAGATCCGTAATCTCGACCGTGAGCAGATCGGCCGGTTCCRTGGCGAGCGGATGGAAAACTTCCGAGGAGGCGGTGGATTCGCGGAGGCTGGCGGTTTCCGTGGCGGTGGCGGCTTCCACGGCGGCGGCTTCACCGGCGGCGGTGGGTTCCATGGCGGAGGAGGTTTCCGTGGCGGCGGATTCCATGGTGGTTTCCGTCGCTAGCGGAGACGCTGGTGCGGCCACGGCCGGCCGCATCCGGCCATTGCGCCTTCACCGCATCGCCCCCGGTCCCGTTCGCGGCAAGCTGTTTGCTTGTCGCGTCCGGCATGGCAGGTTGCCATCCGCCGGACAGGGAGATGCGACGCGATGGAGCTGAAGTGGCTGGAGGACTTTGTGAGCCTCTCGACAACCTTGAGTTTCTCGCGCTCGGCCCGTGAGCGCAACGTCACGCAATCTGCCCTGAGCCGCCGCATCCGGCAGCTCGAGAGCTGGCTCGGCCTGTCCTTGTTCGACCGCAGCAGCTACCCGATCGGCATCACGGAGGAGGGCAAAATCTTCCTGCCGCGGGCGCGTGAGATCCTGAAGCTGGTCCAGACCTCGCGACAGGAGGCGCGCCAGCAGCATGAAGACACGGCCGAAGTGCTGGTCTTCGCCACGCTCAACACCTTGTCCCTGACCTATTTCCCCGGCTTCATCAGGCGCATCGAGGAGCGGCTTGGGTCGGTGAAGACCCGTTTCTGCGACCAGTATTCGTCCTATGACGGCAATGTCGCGGTCCTGAACCAGGGCKAATGCGATTTCCTGCTGACCTATGCGCATGAGACCGTGCCGCTGCTGCTTGATCCCGCTCGTTTCATCTATCGCCGCCTTGGCTCCGAGCGCGCGATCCCGGTCTCGATCGCCGGCGCCGATGGCAGGCCGGTGCATGCTCTCCGCCCCACAGGAGAGCCCGTCCGAATGCTCAGCTACGGCAGCTGCTCGTTCTTTGCCCGTCGTCTGGCCAAGCTCTTCGCCGATCGGCCCGCCCCTCACGTCACCGTCTACGAGAACCCGATGTCGGTCGGCCTCAAGGCGATGGTTTTGGCTGGGCGCGGCATGGCCTGGATCCCGGAAAGCCTGATTACCGAGGAGCTGCGCAGCGGCGTGCTCGTGCCGGCGGCCGATCCCTCCTGGGAGCTGACCGCCGAAATCCGCCTCTACCGTGCCGCATCGCCAAGCCGGCACGGTGCCGAGCTTTTCTGGGCCGCCGTCGATGAGAACATGCCCCTGAGTGCGCCGGACGCACCTGTGCGCCCGATGCCGGGCAGGCTCTCCTATGCGCGGCCCGTCGCGACCAATGCGGGGGACAGGAAGTTGAGATTGGCTGCTGCGTCGATGCCGGCGAGCTGATCATAGAGCGTCGCGATCTCGGCCTCGTTCATCGTGGCCGCACAGCAATCGAGGAATTTTGACTCGCGATCCATGTCGTCGAAGGGGTCCGCAATCGAGCCCTTTGCCTCCGAGCGTTCGACGGTCAGCGTTCGCCCGTCCGCAAGCCGCACGGTCACACGATGCGGCAGGCGCCCGGCAGCGGCCTCCTCGCTCTTGTCACTTGTCA
>NZ_JBFTZN010000470.1:0-2694 GCF_056406775.1 Allobosea sp. P1_A7 | reverse complement strand
TGATGACGGCGCGGGCCGGGTGGTCTGCCTCGAACCAGACGGCGGCGATGTGCGCCACGAAGCGATCTGGGTCGAGCGGAAGCCCTGCAGCGTTGATCACAGCAGCCTGCGTCTCCAAAAGGCTGGCGAGTGCCTCACGATGGTAGACGTAAAGTGCGCCGCTCTTGATACAGCATTCCTTCGTGTTGAACTGCGCAGTCGTCAGGCCGCGGGCGGTTGCGGTAGCGGCGACAGTTTCCGGTGAGAGCTGGACAAAGTCCTTGATCGTATAGAGCGGCAGATAGCCGATGGGCTTGGATGGGCCGACTTCGGTCAGGTCACGCAGAAATTTGCGTCGTTCGTCCTCGCTTGGCTTCGGTCGCCTTGCCATCATGCGGCGGCCTTCATCTGGGCGCGACGCCAGTTCCACGGGAGGAGCTCGCCGAGACGGCTTTGCGGCGTGTCGGCGATGCGGGCGAGGACGTCGGCGAGCCAGGCTTGCGGATCGACGTCGTTGAGCTTTGCGGTGCCGATCAAGGTGTACATGAAGGCGGCGCGCTCAGCGCCGCGGTCTGATCCGGCGAARAGCCAGGCTTTTCGGCCGAGCGCCATCTCGCAGTCATTCTGCCCATGTCGAGGCAGATGTTGTTGTGCATTACCGATGGCATCCGCTTTATGGGCAGCGGGTGCGCTGCATCAAGTTTGAGCGCCGCGGCGTCGGYGGCGTCGCACATGTCGATTTGCCCTCCGGCGGCGTAGGCTTGATCGCGGGCTGGAAGCTTGACCCGGTACTTTGCGCCGGGCTGACGGTTGGCGAGCCGCGCGTGTGTCTTTCGGCACTCAGCGCCCTGCATGAAGTGCTCGTCGCCTGCGAATCGCGCTTGGCTTTCACCCGCGACAAGTCCGTCGCGGGTGAGGAGACTGGCGATGTCGTTGCCCATGAAGATCGAGCCAGGCCGGGAACTGGCATTGGCGCACAGGAGACCGCTGCGCTTCGCGGCGCAACTCAAGCTGATATTCGAGGACGTGCGCCTGCTGGACATGACACCGGCGGAACGTCAGGCCGCGTTGCGGACGCTGGCCATCCTGTTGCTGGAGGCCGCCGGCGCCCCCTTACGGGAGCTCGGCGATGACAGCCCGTAACGATCAACTCCCGGTAGCCATCGTGCGGCGCAAGGCGGTCGTTTACGTCCGCCAGTCATCGTCGCAGCAGGTTCAGCAGAACCTGGAGAGTCAGCGACGTCAGTACGAACTGGTGGAGGTGGCGCGACGCGCCGGGTTCGCCGAGATCGAGGTTATCGACGACGATCTCGGACGCAGCGCAAGCGGCGCGGTAGCCCGCCCTGGTTTCGAGCGGCTCGTGGCGGCCCTGTGCGCTGGAGAGGTCGGTGCGGTCTTGTGCCTGGAAGCGTCGCGCCTGGCGCGCAATGGCCGCGATTGGCATCATCTGCTGGAACTGTGCGGCCTGGTCGAGGCGCGGGTCATCGACCTGGATGGCATTTACGACCCATGGCATCCCAATGATCGCCTGCTACTCGGCATGAAGGGCAGCATCAGCGAGTTCGAGCTCGGCATCATTCGCTCGCGCATGTACAAGGCTGCGCGATCCAAGGCCGGCCGCGGCGAACTGCGGCTGAGCGTGCCGATCGGCTATGTCTGGGACCGGCAGGTCGGCCTCGGGCTGGATCCGGATCTTCGGCTCCAGGAGGTCATTCGGCTCATCTTCCGCAAGTTCCGGGAACTGGGCAGTGCGCGTCAGGTGCTGCTCTGGATGGCTCACGAGGGCATCCACTTTCCCTATCCGTCGGACGGGGTGACGATGACCTCCTTCGACTGGCGGCCGATACGGTATCGCAATGTCATCGGGATCCTGAAGAACCCCTTCTATGCCGGGGTTTACGCCTACGGGAAGAGCCAGAAGCGAACCGAGATCGTGGCGGGTCGGGCGCACAAGAGCTACGGCCATCGCAAGCCCATGGAAGCGTGGGACGTATTCATCAAAGAGCACCACCAGGGCTATATCGTCTGGATGGAGTATGAGCGGAATCAGGCGGTGCTGGCCGGCAACGCCTATGGCCACGCCAGCGCCGAGGCCAAGTCCGGCCGCGGCGGCCAGGCGCTTTTGTCGGGTCTCATCTGCTGCGGCCGCCGCCTAAGGACCGCCTATGTCAGCGGCGGCGGCCGTTCCCGCGCAAGCACGGCACGTCCGGTCTACAGGTGCGACCTGCCGAACCTGCAGGCCGGACATCGCCGCTGCTTCAGTCTGGGCGGGCGGCGCATCGATGATATTGTCGCGGTACAGATGCTGCAGGCGGTGCAGCCCATGGCGATCGAGGCCGCAATGGAGGCCATGCTCATGCTGAAGGAGCAGGATCGGGAGAAGCAGCGTATCGCCGAACTCGAACTGCAACAGGCTCGGTATGACGCGTTATTGGCCGAGCGGCGTTACGCCGCCTGCGATCCCGACAACCGGCTGATCGCCGCCCAGTTGGAACGAGCCTGGGAGAACGCCTTGCAGCGCGTTCATAACTGCCAGCGACGCGTCGACGAACTGTGCAACGCCGCCGCCGAGGAGGAGCATCCTGATTTCGTCGCCCTCGCCGAGAACCTTTCTCTTGCCTGGAAAGCCCCATCCACCACCATGCGGACTAGGTGTCGTTTCCAAGAAGGTTGTTCAGTCTTGTCCATGGCGACTTTCCGCCGAGGGCTGAGTGG
>NZ_JBFTZN010000469.1:0-4313 GCF_056406775.1 Allobosea sp. P1_A7 | reverse complement strand
GATCTGAGGGTCGTAAACGAAGCCAAGACCCGTCAAAAACGCGACCGCCATTTCCTGGTCGATATCACCGACCAATGACCAGACCCTTGGCCCGACGGGGAGAAAACCGTTTTGCAGGCACAGATCAGTGTCAAGATCGACCCCTTCGATCTCGAACTCCTTCGCAGCTTTCCGGTAGGGGTGTTTTTGCACCGCGAGCGCAACGTGCGTGCCGTTTTTTGTCTTGGCGAAACCAAACATGACATCGTGGGCGCGGTAGGCCGTCGCAACTCTCCCTCAACACACCTCCGTACTTTGGAGCGAGCCGGCTCACTCGCGCGGCGTCTTGACGAAAACCAGCCCCGGCCCTTTGGGCAGCCAATGCCGCTCAAAAGACGAGAGCAAAAGCGCCGGGGCGATATGATACTTCGAACGCGCGAGCGGCAAGCCGTCCTCGATGCGCGACAAGCGAAGGGATTACCCGGTCGGGCTGTCCCGTTGCGGGCATGCGCCCAGGCTGCTTGCTTCCTGATCTCCGAACGCTGCAACGCGGCTCAGTCGCGGGTAGGCGCTAGCGGCGAACGCCGACCCTGTTGACACCGCCGTTGCGATTTCCCGGACGAGGCGCGGTGACGGCGCCGACCCCGACGGGCCGAGCGACGAGACGCACGCCGGGCCGCGCGACGCACCCACCGGGATAACCGATATAGGTGCAATAAACGACGGCATTTGCGACTTCCGTTGTCGCGGCAAGGCCAGTGAAGGCGATCCCGGCCGTCGCCACAGCGAAGACCGCAAGTTTAATCATTGTCATTTCACGTCCCCAGGTCTTTGAAGATGACAAGCGCTCGCGATGAAAACACTGAATCTATTGCCACAGCCGCGACACGCGTTTTACGGAATAAGCGCTTGTCCAACCAGCCAATGCTGCCACGAACGAACCGGCTCTAACATTGTACCTGAGGACATCAGATGTGCAGCACAGCCAAATACGCGAGGCGCTTTGAGGTCGGCGACGTTTAGAGCATCTGACGGGGACGGAAATGCGAGACGCGGGGTCAATCCATGGAAAACGCCGTAGATTTTGTAGATTACCCGCCTATTTCATCAGATTTTATGAGATTATTGGATAGATAATATTGATATATGCCACATTTATGGCAAGGTTGGATGCGTCGGAACTCTGCGCTCTTACCAAGAGTTGCGGCGCCTAACGTGTACCCCTAGCAAAATTCTGCGTTTTTCATGCACTGCCGAACTTCCGCGTCTTGGCAGCGGCGCGCGAGGAGGGTTACAGCGTGGTCGATCAGGAACGCCATCGATGATCGACTTGACCAGCGCGATTAGAGGACTTTTCAGGGGGCAGGCCATTTTCCTTACGATGGACCCGCGCAGCAACCCTCGGATCTCGTTCTCGATCTTAACCCGGGTGCGCACCAGCATCTCCCGGGCGACAAGGATGGAGCGAACCTGGTAGCTGTCGCGGCTTTTGATGCGGACCTCTTTGAACCAGCCTGTGCGCATGATCTGGGCAAGACCTGCAGCATCATTACGATCGGTCTTAACCGGCCGCATCTTCAGAGCCGCATTGGCGTGCCGTGCATCGATGCAGATGATAGGCAGGCGTCGGCTTGTCAGCTCGTTCCAGAGCCAGACGGCCAATGGGCCAGTCTCGAGCCCAACCCTCGTGAGGTTCGGAGCACTGATTGCCAGGCAGTCAGCAATGGCGTCAGGGCATGTCGGCACTTTTCTCTCGGCTAGAATGCGCCCGTTGTCATCGACGACGCAGATCGCCGTCATCGCCTACGAGACGTCCAAAGCAGCAAAGCATACCCACTTTCGGGGTTCTGTTCGGCAGGCAAGCGCGTCGGCAGCTTCACCGGCCGCGTCGACGAGATCATCGACGGCGAGTTGGATGCCGGCTCCCGAGATGCGTGTCATTGCCGAGGTACTGATAAAGGCGCGTGCTGCAAGCGTCACCCGGCTTCGGGGCGCCCAAATGGGGAATCCGCACGCGCAGGCCTCTACAGCTGGTAGGCCACGCAGGCCTCGATAATAGTCAGGCTCGTTGCGCGCCGGTCCGACCGGTGCAGTTCATTTCTCCGTCGCCTCGCAATCGTCTTGGGCGGGCCTCAGAAGGCGGCGCGATACGGCTCGCCGGTTCGAAGCACGGCCCAGATGATCCGCGCGTTCTTGTTGGCGACCGCAACCGTGGCGCGGTTGCTGCTCGCCCGTTTTCTTCGGCACGAGCGGAGCCGCGCCGCTCTCGGAGCTGATTGACCCATTTGTTGTTGGGGTCGATCTTGGATGGCGCCGTGCGCACCACAGCCCGGGCGCCATGGACGAGCAGGCTGCGCAAATGCTGGCTCCCGCGCTTCGAGATACCCATCAGGGTAGTGCGATCGCCGCTGGAAAACTGCCTGGGTACAAGGCCAACCCAGGCGGCGAGATGGCGCCCGTTCTTGAACTCGGCGCCATCGCCGATCGCAGCCACGACGGCTGTCGCTGTCTTCGGGCCCACACCCTTGATCTTCGCGATCCGCTGGCAGTGATTGACCATGCGCTGGCGGGCACGGTGCAGAGCCTGGATATCCTGCAGCAGAAGGCGCCGGTGCAGGCTTCGATCACGATCGTGCAGCGCTCGATCTGCGCGACGACAGCTAGAAGCTGATCGCGCACGACGCGGCGCTTCAGAAGCACACGCCCATTGCTGTTCACGCCGTGAAGCTGGAACACGTTCTTGGCGATATCAATGCCGAGGGTCGCGATAGTCATCGTCGCTCTCCTCCGGTTGACAGGTCTCCAGCCTGCAGCGTGGGAGGGAGAGCCGTCCATCCCATTAGCTGGCGCAAAGAGTTTGGCGGGCTGAAGTCCGATCAGGTGAAGCGACTGAAGGATCTGGAGAAGGAGAACGAGCGGCTGCGCAAAGCCATCTCGGATCTGACGTTGGAGAAGCTCATTCTCAAGGAAGCTGCGTCGGGAAACTACTGAGCCCCGCCCGGCGCCGTCGCTGCATCGACCACGTCATCGAGAAATTCGACGTGTCGGAGCGGTTGGCGTGCCGGGTTTTGGGGCAGCATCGATCGACGCAACGCAAGGTTCCGAAGGGCCGCGCTGACGATGCGGCGCTGACCGCCGACATTGTCGAGCTCGCCACCCAGCATGGCCGCTACGGCTATTGCTGAATCGCGGCCATATTGGAGACCGCCGGTTGGGCGGTGAACGTCAAACGTGTAGAGCGGATCTGGCGGCGGGAGGGGCTGAAGGTGCCGGCCAGGCAGCTGCTCAAGTCCATCGACGTCATCGACGTGCTATCCGATCTCTTCATCCTCCGCGGAGTGCCCGGGCATGTTCGTTCGGACAACGGTCCCGAGTTCGTCGCCAAGGCGGTGCGGGAGGGGATCGTGGCGGTTGGAGCGAAGACGGCATTTATCGAACCTTGCAGTCCTTGGGAGAACGGCTATTGCGAGAGCTTTAACTCCAAGCTTCGCGACGAACTCCTGAACAGCGAGCTGTTCTACAGCCTCGCCGAGGCCCGGATCGTCATCGAGGGCTGGCGTCAGCATTACAATACCCGGCGCCCACACTCCTCGCTCGGCTACCGGCCGCCAGCACCAACCGCCGTGGCGTGGCCGGCTACGCAAACCCAACCCGCTTCGCCGGCCACCTCAAACGTGGCCGCCAAGCCCACCATGCATTAGATTAGAACCGGGCCACCTGATGGGGGCAGGCCACCGTCGCGGGCAATTGACGCGATTCGATACACTTCAGTTAGTTCAATTCGTCCTTATCGCCCCATCCCAATCTTACGCTATGCAACTCGATTTCTTCCCGAACAGCAGACAGGGCCATATGAATTGCCGCAAGTTCCCGTAACGCATCGGGAGTGGGTGGGGACACTTTCCCCGCTAGTGTTTCAATGAACTTGAGGCGCGCTGCTTCAAGGTTGGCCTGAAGATCGTGCACGGGATGGAGCTTTGTCATCGTGGCCACCCTATAACGGAGTACATGAGGGCGCGATTGGTCGCGCTGTTTGCATAAACTCTGGGCGTGGACCCGCTTCCTTATGGTTACGGTCTGCGCATCTTGCCCCAAGTCGCCATCCGGTGGAAGTGTCCGTTGCTGGCCGGTACCGTCGTCCAGGCTCGCCGAATTGGGTGGGCTAACAGACCCTCGGTGCGACCGGCTAGAGCAGGTTCATGGTTTTCCGATTCTGCCGGGATTCCCAAGCGGCGCGAACAGTGCGATTCCTTCCTCGTCTGACGCGGGAGGCCGGGATGGCRCGGGCTTACAGCCAGGATTTGCGTGAGCGAGTGATTGCGGCGACCGAGGCG